>NZ_JAMFRV010000371.1 GCF_026224925.1 Pseudomonas sp.
CAGCAGAGTTCATCGGCTGGCAAACCAAAGCGCACGCTGTTGTTGTGTGGGCGGTCGCTGCTCACAAACAAGCGCAACAGAACCCCACGGCGGGCACAGAATTCATGCAGTTCAACGGCGTGCGGCGTGCTGAGCCACTGAAACAATGCGCAGCCACCCTGGGGTTTCAAACCGTGCCATGTCAGCAGCGTCACCAGACGCTCACTGGCCTGTTCGGCACGCTGACGCTGCTCGCGATGGCCGGCGACATCTTCCAGACACGCCTGACCCAACGCCCGTGTCGGCCCGCTGACAGCCCACGGCCCCATGTGCCGCTCCAGCAATTTGAGGAATTGCGGATCGGCGAGGACAAAACCCAAACGCGCCCCCGCCAGCCCGAAAAACTTGCCGAACGAACGCAACACGATCAACCCGACCCGCCACGTCTCTGCGCTCAGGCTGAACTGCGGCGTGTTGTCCATAAAGGCTTCATCGACCACCAGCCAGCCACCGCGCTGGGCCAGCCGCGCGTGCCATTCCAGCAGGCGCTCAGGGGGAATGTTCAAGCCAGTGGGGTTGTTGGGATTGACCACCACCAGCACACTCAGGTTGTCGAGAAAGAACTCGACTTCGTGTTCCTGTACTTCACGAACCATAAAACCATTACTGCGCCAGGCGTCGGCGTGCTCGACATAACACGGTGACAACACCCCCACTTTGCCCAAGCGGCGCAACCGTGGCAGCGCCTGGATCGCCGCTTGCGAACCGGGAACTGGCAGCAGCTGTGGAGCGCCGTAGTAGTCACAGGCGGCTTTCTCCAGACCGTCATCGGACTCCGGTAGGCGCGCCCACGCTCGGGGCGAAATGTCCGGAATAGGCCATGACCACGGCGCGATACCACTGGACAAGTCCAGCCAGTCCTTCTCGGGGATGCCGTACTTCAACGCCGCCTCCCGCAAGCGACCGCCGTGCTCAAGCATAAAATTCAGCCCCCACACACAAAATCAATAACCATAACCAGACCCCGCGCTGAACCAGTTGCCAGCCACGATCAATCGAATCTGCATCCGCCGCAGCACCTTCACCCAATTGCGGACGCTGGTGCAACTCGCCGTGATAAACCGCTGCTCCGCCCAACTCGACGTTCAGCGCACCGGCACCTGCGGCCATGACCGGGCCGGCGTTGGGGCTGTCCCACAGCGGCGCCTGATGACGCCAGCAACGCAGGGCCAAGCGGGTATTGCCCAGCACGGCGTAGGTCAACGCCACCAGCCGTGCAGGAATGTAATTAAGGATGTCATCGATTTTCGCCGCCGCCCAGCCGAAACGCTCGAACCGTTCGTTGCGATAACCCCACATGGCGTCCAGGGTATTGCTCAAGCGGTACAGCACCACGCCCGGAACACCCGCGATCGCAAACCAGAACAAAGCGGCAAACACCGCGTCACTGCCGTTTTCCAATACCGACTCGGTGGCGGCACGCGCCACTTCGGTGGAATCCAGCTCGGCAGTTTGCCGGCTGACCAGGTACGAAACCCGACGGCGCGCTTCGTCGAGATCACCGCCGCGCAAAGCTTGCGCCACCGGCTCGACATGCTCGCCCAGGCTGCGCAGACCCAGCGCGCAGTAAAGCGCGGCTATTTCTACCAGCCAGCCTATAAAAGGCAGCCAGCTCAAGGCCGTCGCCACTAGTGTCAGTGGGATGACCGCGATAAACCAGGCGGTAACACCATGGCTGCGCCAGCCGCGACCTGCCGAATTGAAACGTTGCTCAATACGGTCAGCGAAACGCCCGAACGCCACCAGCGGGTGCGCTCGTTTCGGCTCACCCAACAACGCGTCCAGCGCGACCCCGGCGACGCTCAATAACGCCACGCTCATCGGGTCACGCCCCACTGATTTTCATACAACAGCTCACTCAACGGTCTGGCCACGGCCCAGCCTTCCAATACCAGCATCGGGGCCGGGTAAAATTCCGCCACAGGTCCCAGGCACAACACTGCCAACGGCTTGGCCCCGGCAGGCATGTTGAGCAAGTCAGCCAAGGCTTGAGGTTCAAACAGCGACACCCAACCCATGCCCAAGCCTTCGGCGCGGGCCGCCAGCCACAAATTCTGAATGGCGCAGGATAACGAAGCCATGTCCATTTCCGGCAAGGTGCGCCGACCGAAGATGTGTCGCTCACGGTCGTCCATCAGCGCGGCAACCAGCACTTCTGCGCAATCGTTGATGCCTTCGACTTTGAGTTTCATGAACTCGTCGGAACGCTCACCCAAGGCTTCGGCAGTGCGAATCCGCTCTTCTTCGACCTGGGCCTGAATGCGTGCGCGCAATTGCCGGTCACTGATGCGGATAAAGCGCCACGGTTGCATCAAGCCAACGCTGGGCGCTTGGTGTGCGGCTTCGAGCAAACGTGCCAGTAATTCAGGCGCCACCTCACCACCGGTGAAATGGCGCATGTCGCGACGTTCGGCAATTGCGCGATACACCGCAGCACGTTCGTCGGGGCTAAAAGCCTGATCATTCATGGTATGAAAAGCGCCGCAACCGCTTGGGGGTTGGAAGGGAAATAGAAGTGCACGTAAGACGCGGTCATGCGTCCATCTCGGTAAACAGCTTCAGCGCCGCGCCCACCATTGGGGCTTAAGCCACGGGCAATAGGCTGCAATTCGGTGCTGGTCAGCGAATGATGATAGGTGTGTCCGCGCAGCAAACCTTCCGGCAATTCGACGTTTTGCAAAGCCAGCGCCGCCAAGCGTTTCTGCATCACCGCTTCGCCCGTGAGCAAACCCACCAGCTCGGCGCGTTGGCCGTCGATATCGGTCAGGGCATCCAGCAAATAGAGCATGCCGCCACATTCCGCCAACAGTGGTTTGCCCGCGGCATGGTGCGCACGAATCGCCGCCAGCATCGGCAGGTTTTGTCCCAGTGTCACGTGGTGCAATTCGGGGTAGCCGCCGGGCAAGTATAGGCTGTCGGCGGGCGGAATTTGGGTGTCGTGGATCGGCGAGAAAAACGACAACTCGGCGCCCATAGCCCGCAGCAGATCGAGGTTGGCACCATAAAGGAAGGCAAACGCCTCGTCATGGGCGACGGCAATACGCTGCCCCTTTAGTAACGGCTCAGTCAGCACAACATCCGGGGCGGCGAATTCAACCGGTGGCGGCAACGACACCTCACAGGTGCTGGCAAGTGCGTCGGCGGCGGCATCGAGACGTGCGTCCAGATCGTTCAGTTCGCTGGCCTGGACCAACCCCAAATGACGGCTCGGCAGCTCGATTCCAGTCTCCCGGGACAACGCACCGTACCAACGCAAACCCTCTGTCAGGCTGCCTTCGAGCAGCTGCGCATGGCGCACGGTGCCGACCCGATTGGCCAGCACCCCGGCAAACGGCAAGTCAGGTTGGTAACGCGCCAGGCCCAAGGCCAAGGCACCGAATGTTTGTGCCATGGCCGTGCCGTCGATCACCGCCAGCACCGGCACACCGAAGTGACGGGCGAGGTCAGCACTTGAGGGTGTGCCGTCGAACAAACCCATGACGCCTTCGATCAGAATCAGGTCCGCCTCGCCCGCAGCCTCCCACAACAGGCGACGGCTTTCCTCGGCGCCGACCATCCACAAGTCGAGCTGGTAGACCGGCGCACCGCTGGCACGTTCGAGGATCATCGGATCGAGAAAATCCGGTCCGCACTTGAACACGCGCACGGTCCGACCCTGGTTGCGGTGCAGACGCGCCAACGCGGCAGTGACTGTAGTTTTGCCCTGGCCGGAAGCCGGCGCGGCGATCAACACCGCCGGGCAATGACGCGACATTCTCATGAACGCTTACTCATAACTCGATGCCTTTCTGCGCGCGGATGCCAGCCTGAAAGGCGTGCTTGACCACCGCGATGTCGGAGACTGTATCCGCCAGGTCAATCATTTCTGGCTTGGCGCCGCGACCGGTGACCAGCACGTGCTGCATGGGCGGACGGCCCTGCAAATCGCTGAGGACTTTTTCAAGGTCGAGATAACCGTGCTTGAGGGCGATGTTCAATTCATCGAGGACGATCAAGCCAATGCTCGGGTCGCGAAGCATTTCCCGGGAGACTTCCCAGGCAGCTTCGGCGGCATTGATATCGCGCTGACGGTCCTGGGTTTCCCAGGTAAAGCCTTCGCCCATGACGTGATAACGCACTTGCTCGGGGAAGCGACGGAAGAACAGCTCTTCGCCGGTGCTGTTGCGACCTTTGATGAACTGCACCACGCCGCACTGCATGCCGTGCCCCATGGCCCGGGCGAGCATGCCGAACGCAGAGCTGCTTTTTCCTTTGCCATTGCCGGTAAGCACCAGCAACAATCCGCATTCATCAGGCGAACTCGCGATACGCTCATCGATAACGGCTTTTTTGCGTTGCATGCGCGCCAGATGGCGTTCATCGCGTTCGGGGGATTCGTTCATCTCAGCTCTCCGCTTGAGCAGGGCACGCGATAGCAAACGGAAGGCACTGAAATTGACTGCCAGCACGGCCCAATAAAAAGCCCTGCGCAGAGCATCGCCCGCCGTGATGCTGTTGAATGGATCAGGCCGGTCTCCGGGCTCATGAGTGGGAATTCCCTGCTATGCGCCTTCCCATGTCGCTTGCGACACAGTGGCTGAAATGCACAGCTTCGACTCATTTACCGTTGCGGGGGCAGCGCCGGGATCGACCGCTAGACGCGCCCTCACCGGCTTCCCTGTTTCACTCCGCCAATCACCGATTGCGAAGCACCTGAAACATGTCGCGAAGGGTAGAGGGTTGGGGGTAGAGCGTCAATCAAAGCGCCATCGCTTTGGAGCGGTTTACCCGTTCAAAACGACAAAGTAATCGGCGCGCAGGGAAATGTTGAACCTCAACCGTTTCATCGTCTCTACTTCAGTACTGGCCTTTTCGCTATTCATGGAGATCATCATGCCAACAATAAGACCTCAACTGGCCGTCCTGCTGGCGCTGGTCGCCGGCCTCGCAGCTTGCGGCGAAACGTCTCGACTACAAGTATCCGATGGCACCGGCCCCACACCGACGCTGCCAGAACCTAACAAGACGTTGATCCCGACCGTGAACATTGCCCCTGCTGTTGGCTGGGCCAAGGGCGCGAAACCGATTGCGGCACCCGGTACTCAGGTAGCGGTCTTCGCTGAAAACCTGGATCACCCACGCTGGCTGTACGTGCTGCCCAACGGCGACGTGCTGGTAGCCGAAACCAATTCGCCGGCAAAACCGGATGACAGCACTGGCATTCGCGGCTGGGTGATGAAACAAGTCATGGGCCGTGCGGGCGCGGGCGTGCCCACCGCTAACCGGATCACCTTGCTGCGAGACCGCGATCACGATGGCGTGGCGCAAACACGTACGGTGTTCCTGAAGGACCTGAATTCGCCCTTTGGTATGGCACTGATCGGCAATGACTTTTATGTCGCCGACACAGACAAGTTGCTGCGCTATCACTATGAGAGCGGGCAGACCTCCATCAGTGGCGAACCGACTACCGTCGTTGAGTTGCCTGCCGGAACGATCAACCACCACTGGACCAAAAACGTCATCGCCAGCAAGGACGGCAAGAAGCTGTACGTGACCGTAGGGTCCAACAGTAACGTGGGCGAAAATGGTCTGGACAAGGAACAAGGACGGGCTGCCATCTGGGAAGTCGATGTTGCCACAGGCGCCCATCGAATCTTTGCTTCCGGCCTGCGCAACCCCAACGGCATGGATTGGGAGCCACAAACCGGCAAGCTGTGGACAGCCGTTAACGAGCGCGACGAGATCGGCAGCGACTTGGTGCCTGATTACGTAACCTCGGTCAAAGACGGCGCCTTCTACGGCTGGCCGTTCAGCTATTACGGCCAACATGTCGACGTTAGGGTTAAACCGCAAAATCCGGAATTAGTGGCCAAGGCCATCGCGCCTGATTATGCCGTGGGTCCGCATACCGCTTCGCTGGGGTTGGCCTTCGCCGACAGTAAATCGCTGCCTGCGCCATTCAATCAAGGGATGTTCATTGGCCAACACGGCTCATGGAACCGCAACCCACACAGTGGCTATAAAGTACTGTTCGTGCCGTTCGCCAATGGCAAACCCAGCGGAAAACCGGTCGACCTGCTGAGCGGATTTCTAAACGCCGACGACAAAGCCCAAGGCAGACCTGTTGGCGTGGTCAATGATCAGCATGGCGGGGTTTTGGTGGCGGATGATGTGGGTAACAAAATCTGGCGTGTGACCGCGGCGAAGGGACAACAGGCGACTTCAGCTACACCTTGATAGGAAGCAGGCGGCACGGTTTATCTGATAGACCGCGCCGCTTCATTCGCGAACAAGTTCGCTCCCACAGATTTTTTGATCGCCTGCGAGACCGGATTCATTCCCACAGGTTTTTGGTCGTCTGTGGGACCGAATTCATTCGGGAAGCGGCTGGCTCGGTGGGTCAAACATACCGAGGTGCGCCACCGTGATCAGCTACGGGTTACGCGCCAGGTGCTCTGGCTGAATCACGCGCTTGGCGTTGAGGTAGGCTTTTTGCCAATACGGTTTGGACAGGCTGTCCAGACGCACCGTACCGCCAGTAGCAGGTGCATGGACGAAGCGCCCTTCTCCGACGTAGATCCCGGCATGGCTCACGGTTGAGCCGCCACCGGTCGCGAAGAACAACAAATCCCCGGACTGCAAATCGTCGATGCCGACATTTTGCGCGCGCATGCCGAGCATATCGTGGGTCGTACGGGGCAGCGCAATCCCTGCTGCGTCACGGTAGACGAAGCCGATCAAACCACTGCAATCAAAGCCCGAGTCCGGTGTATTGCCGCCCCAGCGATAGGGTGTGCCCACCAAACCCAATGCGCGAAAAAGCACATCTTGAGCAGCCGGAGAGAAAGACTCGGAAGAACCATAAGAGGGCGCAGGCTGAATAACCCGTGGATTTTGCGGTGGTGGCGGAGCGTGGCCGGCACATGCACTGAGCAAAGCGACCAACAACCCAACCGAACCAAGGCGTAACGTGATCGACATAAACACAACAACCTGAGCGTAGATGCGGCTGACTCTGCCGAGAACCGAATCTGCGTGTAATAAGCCGATAGCTGCATACTGCAGCTAACTTCGCCATTACTGAGACACTGCGTCGGCTACTTCCCGAATGAATTCGGTCCCACAGGGCTATTACTGGTGTTGGGTCTGGATTGTAGTCGGAGCCATGGCTAATGCACGTTTGGCTTCAATAAAGGTCTTTTTCCAGTAGCTGTCGCCCAGGCTGTCTACCCGAACACCGCCGCTGCGCGTACTGCTGGAGTGGATGAACTGGTCATCGCCCAAGTAGATACCGGCATGGCTGACGCGACCGCGACCTTTGGTGCTGAAGAATAACAGGTCACCGGGTTTCAGGTCGTTGCGAGCAACCAGGGGTGCGTTAACGTTGATCATTTCACGGGTGGAGCGCGGCAGGTTCATGCCAGCTTCTTCGCGAAAAAGATAACCGATGAAACCGCTGCAATCGAAACCGGATTCAGAGGTGCCGCCTGCACGGTAACGAGTACCGATCAAAGACATGCCGCGCTCAAGGATGCTGTCTGCCAGAATTGGCATTTGGTAAGGCTTGCTGCTGCCGAACTCGGAGAGTTCTTTCTCGGTGATCAGTTCGTCCGAGTACAGGGAATCAGAATCAGATCCATCAGACATTTGCGCGTGTGAGTGCGATGAAATGCGTGAAGATTGCGCAGTGATGGAAGTCTGAGTTTGCTGTTGTTGCGAGACGGGCATCTGTGCCGCGCAACCAAAAAGAAGTGTAACCAGTGCGAGGGGCACGAGGGGTGCGAAGCGAGTTAGCATGGGCACGACCGTGGGAAATGTGTAAAGAAGTCGAGACTATGCCTTCTATGATCCTCATTTGCAAATTCAATCGATCTAAATGTGACTTACCAGTTCCTCCAGAACTTCTAAGGCTCTACAGCCGAGAAACACATCCATCGCCGCGCTGTGATCGGTGCGCTGCGGATTTATCTCAGCGGTGAAGCCCCCCGCCACCCGCGCCCGCAGTACCGGCTCGTGAATATACGGGAAGCTGGCCGTGGTGCCGATGGTCAGCACCGCATCAAAACCCTTGGCCATTTCCTCGTACAGCGTCTCTAGCGCCCGCTCGGGCAGCATTTCTTGAAACAGCACCACTGGCGGTCGCAGAACCCCATGGCATTGCTTACACAATGGTGGCATTGGCCGTTGCAGATGCTCACTCAACTCCGGATCGACAGC
>NZ_JAMFRV010000372.1 GCF_026224925.1 Pseudomonas sp.
AACAGCTTGCGACCCAGTTCGACTATGCCAGGGTCTTGGATGGTCGGTGCTGGGAGGGGTGTTAACGGCTCGTCGAGGACCTGCGCTCTGACGCCGGCGCTCAGCAGCAGAAACGTGACGAGCAGCGTCCTGACTCTTTGAATCGCCATCGTCGTCATCTACCAATTTGCAATGCGGATCATGGCTTTGCCCTGCATTGATGCCTACATATCGGCGAGCTGATCGCGAAGTTTAGAGCCTCATTTATATTTCATCGCAGTTGCCAATCGCCGATACATTTCATCTAACCTTGCTTCGCTCATATGACGAAGACTTCGTCCGGACACTGCACCAGTACCTGGCATTCCAGCTTTCCGAGCGCGAGCGGCAGCGCCTGGAACGCCTGAACCAGCATCAGAACGATGAGTTGAAAAGCCTCAACGCCACGTTGGAGAAACGCGTGTTGGCCCGCACCGCCGAGCTGCAACAAACCGCCGACATGCTTGACGTGGCCTATGAAGAACTCAAACACAGCTACGCCACGGGCACCGAGGTATTCTCACTGCTGGTTAACCAGCGCTTACCTCAGGACAAACAGACCAACCGCCAAGTGATCGACCTGATCAGCGTGAAGGAGATCCCGTATGGCGCCCGGCTGCTTAAGCTGGCAGTGGACTTCATCAAACTGCAGGCCGGGTTGATCCTTGAACGACGCATGAGTAGCGATGAAGCGCTGCTGTTCATCCGAAAATATGCCGGCAAGCTCTACGACCCCGACCTAATTGACGGCTTCGCCGGTGCGTGCGCCGCTTACCTTAACGATGCGGTCCTCAACGACCCCTTGGTCAAGGCTGTGACCACCCGAGAATTGAAGCCGCGGATGACCTTGGTGCGCAACCTCAATGCCGACAACGGCATGCTGCTGAATGCTGGCAAGGTGCTAAACCCGGTACTGATTGAGAAGCTGCTGGCTTTCGAAACCACGGAGAACAAATCCAGGTACAACATTTTCGTGCGTTTGCCTGAGGAAGCGGCGCTTTTGATGCAGTAACAATCGTTGCGGATGCTTACGCATGCCTTCCAGCGCAGCTCGATCTCCGAATCGGAAATCATGACATCGACGGAAAACCTGGAAGATCCCCCCACTGACAAAAACGACACCAAAAAAAACGCAACGCCTGCGCGTACATGGCGTCACCCTCCGGGTCGCAGCCGCTCAGCATGAATACCCAATAGCACTCTGCCCTCCCCGCACCAAGCGCCTACAGATAACCCGTCATCAGGGCCAGCGTGCTGACCCCTTCGAACGACTCAGAATCGACAAAGCCGTGGACAATCTGCGAAATCTGGGGGGCCGCAATGGATAGTACGGCCATGACAGCTATGCTCGCTGCTTGGGTCAGGTCAAAACACTGCAGATGCACTAGCTGAGAACAGGGTTGCGAGAAGCGCAGCTACAAGCGCCCCCCCTGTTCCAGGCCAGCCTATGCCAAGAACGCCATCTGGCATGGGCTTACGCGTTGACGTCCATTAAAAAAATGAGGCAACAATGAGCGACTTCATGCAGTGGGCAATGGCGGGAATCGAACACAACTCCAAGGTGCTGGCCAAAGCAGCCCTGATCGGCGGGGTCGCGTGGATCATTGAAGTGTGTCGTCCAGCCGCGACTGATCCAGGTCTTAGTGGACGGTGGCATAACTTCAGGGTTTTCATTTATTTGTTAGTGGGACTAGCAATCACGGCACCTTTTATGGATTGGTGCGCCCGACTGCTGCCAGCTATATCGTTAATTGAACGCGTTCTACCTGACTGGAAGAGAGACGGCATAGTGGGCGCCGTCGTTGGCACTGCGATATACGCTCTAATATGGGACTTCTTCCAATATTGGGCGCATCGATTTGAGCATAAATCTTCAGCGCTCTGGGTATTTCATAGCGTTCACCATAGCGACACGGAAGTGAACTCCTCAACCGCGCTTCGACAGAGTGTGGGGTCTGTGCTGGTCAGCTTTTTATTTACTCATATCCCAACCACAATACTATGCGGAGGGAATATGATCCCATATTTAGGGTTCACCTTACTTTTCAGTGGCTGGGGTTGTTTCACGCATTCCAACATCCGTATTTCGCTAGGCCCCATGAGGTGGTTACTTTCAGGCCCGCAATGGCACCGATTGCATCACGCAAAAGATAGCCAATATCACGGCTGTAATTTTGCCGCTTTTTTTCCTTTTTTGGACCTGATATTTGGAACGCTGAAAATCCCCGAAAAAGATGAATGGGTAGAAACAGGTATTGAGAACGATACCTTGCCACGGACACCCTTTGCACAAGCGTTCTTTCCATGGCGAAACGAACTGCCAGCCACTTCAAACACCGCTTCCCCATGTAACCCTGAAGAGCTTCAAAGCGGCTCGGTGGGCGATGCTCCCACGTTGGATTGAAAGAGCAGCTGGTTCAGTTGCTGGAGAGCGTTCGAGGGCTGCTTGTCTGGTATGAATCAAGATTGGGGATCTCAGATCCTAGCTATGAAAACCCACCGTGGGAAATCTCGACGCAAAAAAAAAGCCGCAAAGCCTCATTTGCATGGGCCTTACAGCTTTTTAAAAACGTCGAACTTGAAAATGGTGGGTCGTGTGGGATTCGAACCTACGACCAATTGGTTAAAAGCCAACTGCTCTACCAACTGAGCTAACGACCCGACGTGGCGCGTATATTACTGATTTCTATGATTAATTCAACACTTAACTGAAACTAATTCAAAAATAGCGGGTTGGGTCGGCTACAGCCGCCGTCGCAAAGCCTTCTGCGCGCAAACGACAGCTGTCGCATTTACCGCACGCGCGACCATGATCGTCGGCCTGGTAGCACGAAACGGTCAGACCGTAATCGACCCCAAGACGCATCCCTGCTGCAACAATCTCGGCTTTGCTCATGTTCTGCAGCGGCGCCTGAATTCGGAAACCGTTACCTTCCACGCCGGCCTTGGTTGCCAGGTTGGCCATGCGCTCGAACGCTTCGATGAACTCTGGACGGCAATCCGGGTAACCGGAGTAGTCCACCGCATTGACGCCGATGAAGATGTCCCGCGCACCCAATACTTCAGCCCATCCGAGCGCCAACGATAAAAACACGGTATTGCGTGCAGGCACGTAAGTGACCGGAATACCTTCGCCCGGGGATTCCGGGACTGCGATGGAACTGTCGGTCAGCGCGGACCCGCCAATGCCATTCAGGTTCAGGCCAATGACTTTGTGCTCCGCCACACCCAGATCACGGGCAACGCGCATGGCGGCGTTCAACTCGGCGCGGTGGCGCTGACCATAGTCGAAACTCATGGTGTAGCAGGTGTAGCCGTCAGCCAGGGCCATCGCCAGTACGGTCGCTGAATCCAAACCACCAGACAGAAGGATTACCGCTCTTTTTTCAGTCATCGTCTTCTCACTCATCTCAGCGCCCCGGCTCATCATCCCAGAGATACTTGTGCAATTGCATTTGCAGGCGTACGGGCAAATTGTCAGCCACGATCCAGTCGGCCAAATCCCGTGCCTTCAAATCATGATGACTCGGGGAGAACAACACCTCGCCTGCGCGACGTTCCAGACCGTATTGAATCAGCTTTGACACCGCCCAGTCATAGTCTTCCCGCGAGCAGATCACAAATTTGACCTGGTCGTTAGGTGTCAACAACTCGATATTTTCGTATCGGTTACGCCCGACTTCTTTAGAACCTGGCGTCTTCAAATCGACAACCCGACTGACCCGCGGATCGACCGCAGAGATATCCAGAGCGCCGCTGGTTTCAAGGGAGACTTCATAGCCAGCATCACAGAGACGCTTGAGCAGCGCGATGGCGTTTGGCTGTGCCAATGGTTCGCCGCCGGTCACGCACACATAGCGCGGACGATAGCTGGCCACTTGCTCGACGATGGCATCAAGCGCTTGAATGCTGCCGCCGCTGAAGGCGTAGGCACTGTCGCAGTACTGACAACGCAAAGGACAGCCCGTAAGCCGCACAAATACAGTGGGCAAGCCTGCCGTACGCGTTTCACCCTGCAACGAGTAAAAGATTTCGGTGATTCGTAGTGTGTCTTGCATATGAGCCACGGGCGTAATAGCTAAACAGGCCATCCGCCTCCGTTAGGCACTTCAACGAACCTGCAAACGCATGGCCCAGAGAAGCGTATGTATTACCGGAATTTCGGGTGCGAGATTCTAACAAAAAAGCCGCGACAGGCGCGGCTTTCTTTATTTGAGGTCAGTTCAGCTGACTGACATACGCATTACATGCGTTGCAAATCACGCTGTGCCAACTGTGCAGCGGAGGTGCCAGGGTACTGGGAAACCACCTGCTGCAAGATGCCTTTTACCTTGTCGGTGTGACCGAGACGGCGCTCGACATCTGCAAGCTTGTACAGTGAGTCCGGCACTTTTGCGTGCTTGGGATACAGCTGACTGACTTTGGCGAAGGCTTGACCGGCGCCTTGAAGGTCACCTTTGGCCAAGTTCACTTCACCCAACCAGTACTGGGCATTGCCCGCGTATTGGCTGTTTGGGTACTTGCGAAGAAACGCCGTGAAGGCCTGACTCGCTTTGTCGAAATCCTTGGCTTTGATCAGGTCGAAGGCTGCGTCGTAATAGACTTTTTCCTTCGCCGGATCACCCGGTTCCGCGTTTGCCGCCGGAGCCTGCGCTGCAGGTGCCATAGGCGCACCACCGGCATTTACATCACCGTTGGTTTGAGAATTATCGGTAGCTCCTGCGGCAGGTGCGCCGCCAGCCCCGCTTCCAGCACTGATACGCTTATCAAGGTCCTGATAACGTTCCAACGCCTCTTGCTTCATTTGGTCGATAGTGTTCTGTTGAACCTCGACCGTACCGCGTAATTTCGAGATTTCATCCTGCATTTGTTGCAACTGCATGAACAGCTGACCTTGTGCCGAGGCAGGGGCCGTAACCCCTCCCCCGGCATAGGCGCCGGACGTGCCATAACCCGCTGGCGGATAACTGTTACTGCTACCAGAGCCAGAATTATTATCGACCACAGGAACCGCACCCCACGCAAAAAGCGGAAGGGCGAGAGTCAAAACGGTTAGAGCACGACGGCACGTTCGCATGTCAAATTACTTACGCAGTTCGACGCGACGGTTTTGAGCCCAGGATTGCTCGTCGTTGCCGGTAGCAACTGGACGCTCTTCACCGTAGGAAACCAGTTCCAGCTGTGCTGGGGAAACGCCTTGCAGTACCAGGTAGCGTTGAACGGCTTTCGCGCGACGCTCGCCCAGTGCGATGTTGTACTCACGAGTACCACGTTCGTCGGTGTTGCCTTCCAGAACGACGCGAGCGCCATTGGCTTTCAGGTCTTTAGCGTGAACGTCCAGGGAGCGCATGGCTTCTGGTTTCAGGTCCGAACTGTCGTATTCGAAGTAGAAAGTAGTGATCGCGCGCAGAGCAGCTTCTTCGCTCAGGCTGCCATCAACAGCGCCAGTGTTAGCGCCGTAACCAGCGTTAGGATCTACAGCAGCGCCTTGACCAGCGTTATCGCCACCTTTGGACGAGCAACCTACAGCTACAGCCATGGCCAGAGCCAGAGCAGCAAATTTACCAAACTTCAGCATTTCCATCGTGAAACTCCTAATGAACCCCAAGTGTGTTAAGCAAAACGTGTAGCGCCGCGTCAGTTCAGGTAAGGGGACCAGGAAGGTTCTCTGACTTCGCCTTGTGCGGTAGGAAGCGGGAGCCTTACGCGTCCATTAATGGACACGAGCATCAAGACTCCCCGGCCCTGCTGGCGGGTGGCGTAGATTACCATGGTGCCGTTGGGCGCGACAGTAGGCGACTCATCAAGGTTGCTATCTGTGAGGATTTTTACGCTACCGCGCTGCAAATCCTGCACTGCTACCTTGAAGTTTGTGAAGCCGTCCTGACGGTGAATCATTACCAGCGTCTTTTCATCGGCCGACAATTTCGGGTTGGCGTTGTAGTTACCGATGAACGTTACACGTTCGGCACTGCCACCATTGATGCTTGTTTTGTAAATTTGTGGCTTGCCGCCACGGTCAGACGTGAAGTACAGCGTGGTGCCGTCCTTCCCGAAAAACGGTTCAGTATCAATAGCCGGATCATTAGTTACGCGACTGATCTGGCGGGTAGCCAAGGTCATTACGTAAATTTCAGGGTTACCGTCTTTGGAAAGTACGAACGCCAGCTTGGTACCATCCGGGGACCATGCAGGGGCGCCGTTGATGCCTTCAAAGTTGGTGATCTGCTCACGGCGACCGGTGTCGATGTGTTGAATAAAGATGCGCGGACGCTTCTGCTCAAATGACACGTAAGCAATACGTTTGCCGTCCGGTGCGAATCGCGGCGACAAGATTGGCTCGCGCGATTGCAGCAACGTCACTGCACGGGCACCGTCGTAGTCGGAGCGTTGCAGCGTGAAGCGCGTGTTGTTGACCGAGAAACGCTCAGCGGTGACGTACAACATACGGGTTGAGAACGCACCTTTAATACCGGTGAGTTTTTCGAACGCCTGGTCCGCGATGTAATGCGCCATGTCGCGCAGTTGATCGTTGGTACCAGAGACGTTACCGGTCATCACTTGCTGTTCGGTCGCCACGTTGAACAAGGCGTAGTTGATCTGCAAACGACCGCCCGAAGGAACGATGCTGCCGACCATCAAGTATTGGGCGCCAATCGCTTTCCAGTCGCGGTAGATAACCTCGCTTGCCTGAGTTGGCAAGCTGATCATGCTCGCCTTGGCCAGCGGTGAGTAATAGCCCGAGTTACGCAGGTCATTACTGATGATATCGGCCATGTCCTCAGGCAAGACGCTACCGCCCTGCAGCCCGAACGGAACAACTGCTATCGGCGTCGCACGATCAGTACCGGTAGTGACCATGATGTTCTTTTCATCTGCAGCGGCCATTCCCGCCGCACAGCAAAGAACGATAAGCAATCCTCGAAGAATATTAATCACAAGGCTAGATCCTCAGGTTTGAATGTCATCTTGAATGAACGGTAAGGACTGAAATCACTTGGTTTCAGGCCCTGCATTTCTGTCAATCGACCAATATTTTTAACTGCCGCCACCGCCGAGTTATCGAACGGCGTGTCTCCACTGGACTTGGCGATACTGACCGAAGTCACTGTCCCGTCAGGCAACATTCCAATTTGCAGTACAACGGTCATGCCTTTTCTTGCAGAAGGTGGTCGAGCCCAACCTTCTGCAGCGCGCGAACGAATCAGATCGTCAAAGTTGCCCGCTGTCTCGTCACCCTGCTCATCTGCCAATGCCTGCTGCCGCTCCGGTTTATCGGAGAGCAATTCAGCCAAGGCCGCGGCCTTCTTGTCTTCGGCAGATTTGCGTGCAGCATCTTGCTGCTTTTTGGCCGCATCGGCGGTCGATTTTTTCTTGGCGTCGTCGGCGGCTTTCTTCTTCGCATCGTCAGCCGCTTTTTTCTTCGCGTCTTCCACTGCTTGTTTCTTCGCGTCGTCGGCCGCCTGTTTTTTAGCGTCGTCGGCCGCGGCTTTCTTGGCGTCTTCCTCGGCCTTTTTCTTGGCGTCGTCTTCCGCTTTCTTCTTGGCTATATCAGCCTTTTCTTCAACCTTTTTAGCGTCCGCTACTTTTTTCGCTTCGTCCGCTTTCTTGGCGTCATCGGCTTTTTTCGCCTCAGCCTTGGCTGCGTCAGCTTTTTTCGATTCTTCAGCTTTTTGATCTTCAGCTTTTTGAGCCGCGTCTTCTTTGGTTTGTTCCGCAGCTTTCACAGCATCCTGCTTTAGCTGCTCAATTTTTTTCTGTTCCAGCTGCTCGGTTTCAGTCTGCCGTGCAGCCGTTTTTTGCGCCTCACCGGCGATCTTCTGATTGGTCTGGACCGTTGCGCGGCTTTTGGATTTCAGCTGATACAAGGTCGCTTGTACAATAGGCTTGGCTTCCGGCAAATCCGGGGTCATGGCAAAGCTGACGAAGAGCATGCCAAAAATCAGAATATGCAGTGCCACAGCCCAGACGCTAGGCCAGAAGAAACTCTCCGAGGCGGACGGCTCTCGCTGTTGGTGCATCAGGGCGCCTCGGTAATCAAGCCAACATTACCGACCCCTGCTTTCTGCAGCCCGCCCATTGCGCCCATCACAGAGCCGTAATCAACGGTTTTATCGCCACGGATAAAGACCTGAGTCTGCTTGCCACCTTCGCGACCGGCCTGGATGATTTTGGTCACCGCACTGGTCATCTGGGGCAAGGTCATAGCCTTGTCCTGCTGCTTATCGGTATCGACTTCGCTGCCAAGGTTCCAGTAATAGGTCTTGTCAGCCTTGATCGAAATGGTCAGAACCTGATTATTGTTGTCCTGCGGCAAGGCCTCACTGGAGACTTTTGGCAGGTCAACTTTCACGCCCTGGTTGAGCATCGGTGCGGTGACCATGAAGATGACCAGCAGTACCAACATCACGTCGATGTAAGGCACTACGTTCATTTCGGCAACCGGCTTCCGGCGTTTGCGACGAACTTGAGCGATTAAAGCCATAAAGGATTACCTGCTCACTCTTCGCTGGTGTGCACTTTACGGTGCAGGATCGCCTGGAACTCATCGGCGAACGTGTAGTAACGGCTGATCAACAGCTCGCCGCGAGCAGCAAAACGGTTGTAGGCGATTACTGCGGGGATTGCGGCGAACAGACCGATAGCCGTCGCGACCAGTGCTTCGGAAATACCCGGAGCAACGGTCGCCAGGGTCGCCTGTTGAGCAGTGGCCAGACCACGGAAGGAGTTCATGATCCCCCATACGGTACCGAACAGACCGATATATGGGCTGGTAGAACCTACGGTTGCCAGGAACGGCAAGCTTTGTTCAAGCTTTTCTTCTTCGCGAGAAATGGCGACACGCATGGCCCGAGCCACGCCTTCCATCACTGCATCAGGATCGACGCCCGGCTGCTGACGCAGTCGGGAGAATTCCTTGAAGCCTGCACGGAAGATTTGTTCGACGCCCGAATCAGGGTCCGGGTTACTGCCGGCCTGACGGTAGAGCTTGGACAGATCAATGCCTGACCAAAAACGCTCCTCAAAGCTCTCCAGTGCTCGACGAGCAGCACGAATCAAATTGCTGCGCTGAAAAATCATGATCCAGGAGGTAATTGAAGCACCCACCAAAATCAGCATCACCAACTGAACAACTATGCTGGCATTGCTGACCATACTCCACATGGAGGAATGGTCTACTACGTTAGCTTCCACGCGTTATCTCCTGCTCTAAATGTGTACCCGCGCCGCTCTGGCCGGCAAAGGCCGCACGCAGAGCTTCGGGAATGGCCCGGGGTTTCAAACTGTCAGCGCGCACACACGCCACCAAAAACTGCCCTTCGCAAAGCAGCGTTTCATCCGCAGCCAGCCTGACCTGCTGACGAAATCGCAGGCTTGCGCGGTTCAACTCAATCACTTCAACGCTTATCAACAGCTCATCGTCCAATCGCGCCGGCTTGTGGTAACGCGCCTCGCAGGAATGCACGACAAACAAC
>NZ_JAMFRV010000373.1 GCF_026224925.1 Pseudomonas sp.
GAAGCGACAGGGCCGTGATCATCCCCAGCCCGCTGGTTCTGTTCGCACCCATTGATGAGAGTGCTACCACCCGCGGCGGTGCTGCCTGGGCAAGCGCACCGACGTAGTTTGCAATCACAGCCTTCGCTTCTTTGTAATCAGGCGAAGGTGCCCATTCAGTTGGCAACATCACAAACGCGCCTTCGACATCTCTAAGCGCCATCTCAATGGCTGCCGAATCACTCCAGTCGCCATCTACCAGTTGCACGCCTTCGTCGGCCCACTTCGCCGCCTTTCCACGATTCCGAACGAGCGCACGTACTTCTTTGCCTTGCGCTAACAGATGTTTTGCCGTTGCGCCGCCAACTTTTCCCGTAATTCCCATGACTAAAAACATGAGCGCTCTCCTGATCTTTAGGATTCTTGTACATAAAGGCCAACTAACAGGCAGGAATTACTACCGATACGCTTTAGTTGGAGTAAGTGATTCCAAACCATCGCCCCGATCAATCGTCAGACGGCAAAGCCACTCCAAACGTGATCCGCCTGTATGCCGGAGCCAGTGAAGAGAAAGCGGGTGAGAACAGAAAGGGACATGGAAGCTCCTCGAGTGGGACTTATTAATTGGGATAGGTCTACTATAGAGACCGCCGCCTCGTGCCGTAAGGAGGCAGTTTTTTGTAACCAGCAGATCCCGAGGAATTCCGCATGAGCAACGCATTGAGTGCTATCGAAAGATTTAGCCGATATCCGTTGGGCGAGTCCCAATCCGTGCACTGCCCGGTTCGAGACGTGCTCGACCGTATCGGCGACAAATGGAGCATGCTCATGATCATGGCTCTCGCGATGCGACCACACCGCTTCAGCGAGCTTCACCGCGCTGTCCATGACATTTCCAAGCGCATGCTCACCCAGACCTTGCGCGATTTGGAGCGCGATGGACTGATCACCCGCCATGTCTCTCCGACCAAGCCGCCGGGCGTTGAATATCGGTTGGCCCCACTGGGCCAATCGCTGCTGGAACCGATGGCGGGCCTCATCGATTGGGCGGATCGTCGCTACGGCGACATCCATGCCGCACGCGCCCGCTTTGACAGCACGCCCAGTGATGTCCCACGTCAGGATTTACCTGCTCAATCGGAGGTGCTGCCTGACAGCGCCAACCGGTAAGGGTGAGCAACTCAAACCGGCACCCTGTCCACTCCCTACCAAGACCCGCAGCTGAAGACAGGGCTTCCCAAAAGCAGTCGCTCGCGACCGCCTGCAACGGGTCGATTTCAACCACTCGGGATAGGCTGGAATCGGCCAACAGCGGACCTTCGCATTTCAGCTATGACAGCCAGTTCAAGCCCCGCTCAAATCATCCCAATAGGGAGGAACGCCAATCGCATTGATGAAGTAGTCCCACACTACGCGAACTTTCTGGGAGCGGAGTCGATTCTCGGGGGAAATCAAATGTATCTGGCTTGGTGTCTGCTCAACCGCCCCCTCCCAATCGGCAAAAGCTGAATGAGCTGCTTGTTCATGAAGCTCTCTCTGCTGAAAATCCAGGAAGGAAAAAACACAATCCCTCGCCCCGCGAGTGCCGCCTCTACCAGTACCTGCGCATTGTTGCTTCTGAGCGGGCCATGCACCTCGATAATTTTCACCTTGTTACTGGCGGGCTTCCCAAAATACCAGCGTTGCGCCCCGCCTGTTCCCTTGTAGACCAGGCACGCATGGTTCTGCAGATCCTCTGGCGAAGCGGGTTTGCCGTACCTTGCTATGTACCCTGCGCTAGCACACAGGACGTATTGCTGGTCGCAAATTTTCCGGCCAATTAATCCGGAATCTTCAAGGTGGCCCACCCGAAATATGATGTCTGCGCCCTCCTGAACCGGGTCGACAAAGGCATCGGTGACCGTAAGCTCAACAATCAATTGCGGATACTTGTCATACAGACCATTCAACAGTTTCACGATATGCAGGCTGCCGAACGCAACTGGCGCATTGATCCGCACAAGACCACGAATCTCGCCTACCTTACCGGTGACTTCCTCATCGGCGGCATCGAGCAACTCCAACACTTCGCGGATCTGAACGTAATAGCGTTCGCCCGCATCCGTCAGCTTTACTGCGCGAGTATTCCGATAGAGGAGCTGCTGGCCCAGGTCCCGCTCCAGTGCCGAGATGAAGCGTGAAACGGAGGACGCAGGGACGCGAAAATGTCGAGCCGTCGCCGAAAAGCTGCCGGTCACGGCGACCATGGCAAAGTATCGGTGCGCTTTGAGGTGCATAGGGGAAGTCTCCAGCAGGAGGCGCAGTAAATCTGTACTAAAACAGAACGGCCGCTGATTGTCCTCTCGCTTCTATTTGCATCAGGCATGCAAAAACAGCCGCACCGATTACCGGGGACGGCTGCCAAATCTCGGGAAATGAACCCTGCTGTCGCGATTACTTACCCTCGATGGGGTGGGTAATCGACATAACCTTCGGCTCCGCCTCCGTAAAACGTTTCACGCTTTGGCTCAGTCAGAGGCCAGTTGTTCTGCAAGCGCGCCACCAGATCAGGGTTGCTGATATAAGCGGTGCCAAACGCGGCGAGGTCCGTGATTCCGTCATTAATCAGGTCTTGCGCACGTTGGCGCGACATGCCGCCCGCCAGAATAAGCGCGGTGCCAGGCAATTTTGATTTCATGGTCGACAGCAAATTGATAAAGGTCGCTTTCGGGCCGCCACCGCCACCCTCGGTACCCGGGGCAGGAAACCCGGACTGATCCATGACATGTACATAGGCCAGTTGCCGGGCACCAATTTCTGCAGCAAGCGCGGTGTAGGTTTCATCGATCTGCTCATACAACGGCATATCGAACAGTTGTCCGTACGGCGAAATACGGATACCTACACGCCCCGCGCCAATCCGCGCAACCACGGCGTCAATGACTTCCAGCGTGAAGCGCAGACGATTTCCCAACTGATCCGCGGAGTATTGATCGCTCCGATCATTGACCAGCGGATTCATGAACTGCTCGAACAGATAGCCATTGGCACCATGAATTTCTACGCCATCAAAACCTGCCTCGATCGCATTTTCGGCCGCCTGCGCGAACTCACCGACGATCCGAGAAACCTCGGCCGTTGTAAGCTGGCGCGGCGCAGGTGGCTCTACCAACGCCGGCTTGCCGTCAGCGTCGTAGCCAAAAGCTGTCGCGCCAACTGCTTGCTTCGACGTGGCGCTGACCGGCAGTTTCCCGCCCTCTTGGATCGACGGATGGGAAACACGCCCCACGTGCCAGATTTGCGCAAACATCTTGCCACCCACGGAATGAACCGAATTGGTGGTGAGGCGCCATCCAGCGATCTGCTCGGGGGTGAAGATGCCAGGATTAAAGAGGTAGCCTTGACCTTCACGAGATATCGGCGTGCCCTCGCTGACGATCAAACCTGCGGTGGCGCGTTGCGCGTAATACAACGCCACTCGCTCATCGGCGACATCATTGGGTGCGCGAGATCGGGTTAACGGCGCCATGACGACACGATTTTTGAGCGTGGTGTCACCCATGCGGAATGCTTCGAAGAGTTTCGACATTTAAGTTTCCATATTTGATCGAGTGGAAGGACGATCAGCTGAGCGACAGGTAATCAATGCAAACTGTCTTGAACTCACGCCAATAGCCTGATGAGTTGCAGGGATGGATCGATCGTAACTTCGGAGTCCTGGTGCAACAATCCACTCAGATCGCAAATGACTTTTGCTTTTTTAGCAACGTCTGAATGACTGTTACTGAGGAGACCTGGATGCCGGCTCCACTCATATGGGCCCAGCTGTTCTGCACGACTCAGCAGTCAGGACACCCGAGCTGCCTGTACGAATCCACAGTCGTTTTCTGCTCGTGGCGACAGGCAACGATCAGCCAGAAGCGGACGGCGGCTGAACTGACGGGCAAGCGTTTAGACGCGGGACAGTCGCTGGCAGCAGGCATCTCTCGCCGAGAGCAGCGGCCGCATGCTGTGTAAACAACATACGGTCATTGTTCCAAGTCACTCCGTTATCGCGTCACTACGGCCGCGTTGTCAGTCGGCGCCTGATGCTTCTGCCCTTTCACTGCCAACACTACGACTACCATCCCCAAGCCACACACGGCGGCCGAGATGACGAAGGCCACGTTGTACCCGCCGCCGTATTGCACCACCAGCCCGGTCAATGTGGGCGCGATGATCCCCGCAAGATTTGCCAGCAGGTGAACGAAGCCACCGGTACCGCCGACGCGGTTCTTGGGCACGATGTCCTGAATCAACGCCCAGCAAATCTGCGGGGTCACGAACAGGAAAATACTGGACACGGTGATACAGGCAACCGCCATACCCAACGAAGTTACTTGCGTGGTGGTCAATACGCACACCGCCGCTACCCCAAGACCTACGATAAGCATGATTTTACGGGCCAGAATCACATTACCGAGTTTCTTGCCCAGCACGTCGGTGAGGAAACCACCGCCCAAAAAACCCACCGCTGCGCCCAGCCAAGGGATCACACCAATGATGCTCATGCTTTTAATGTCGAGATGCTGGTAGTCCATCAAGTAGCTGGGCAACCAAGTGAGAAAAAAGTACAGAACATAGTTGAAGCAGAAGAACGCCACCGCTACCGCCAGCACCGGTGCGGAAAAGATATAGCTGAACAAGCTCCGGCCCTCTTCAACACTTTCGACCAGCACTTCTTCCCGGCTGGCCCTGATTAATTCACGCTCTGCCTGGGAAACTTTCGGGTGCTGCTCGGGCGTGTCTTTGAAAATCATCAGCCAGGCCAACAACCACAACGCACCCAGCACGGCGATGACCACAAAAGACACGCGCCAACCATAGTTAAGCGCCACCAGCCCTACCACCGGGCCGGCCAGTGCCGCCCCCAGCGGTTGTCCGCAGTTGGTGAAGCCTAGCGCCCGGCCCGCTTCTTCCCGGGGAAACCAGTTGGTAATGGCCTTGTTGGTGGTGGTGCCCATCGGCCCCTCGCCCATGCCAAAAAACACCCGAAAAATCAGCAACTGCACGTAACCGGTGATCACTGCGGTCAAACCGCAGAACACCGACCAGGTTCCCGCCGCCCAGGCGAATACTTTTTTCGGCCCGTAAGTATCGGCCGCCCAGCCACCGATAAAGCACAGGGCGCAATAGCCAATGAAAAAGGCGCTGAAAATGAAGCCCATCTGCGCGTCGTCGATGTGCAATTCGCTCTTGAGCAGCGGCGCGACCACTGAGAGTGCCGCCCGATCCAGGTAATTGAGCATGCCTGCAAAGAACAGCAAACCAGCGATGTACCAGCGATAGTTGCCTTTCATTTTTTTATGGCCTTTTTTATTAGTAGAAACAGCTGAGCGGACTTAGTCGATCAACGCACGCTCGACGCAGTAGTCTTCGATCACCTGCAGATCTGGCGCGAAACCCAAACCGGCGGCGGACGGTAGATCCATCCTCGGTTTGAATGCCAAGGCGGGATACAACAGGCGCTCGAACTCAATGAACGGCACCTCCATGGCCACCTCGTGGGGCAACAATGTGCACAGGTGAGCCACGACCAACAGACCTGGGCCGAAGTAAAAACAGTGCGGCACGACTTTCACACCGTGATGCTTCGCCAGTGCAAACACCTGGAGCATTGCGCTGATGCCACCGACCTTCGCTACGCTGGGTTGTAAGACATCAACCGCCTGGTGTTCGAGCAACGCTTTGATGCCTTGCACTCCAGCGGCGTTCTCACCAGCGGACAACGGCACACCTATGCGACGCACCAGTGCCAGCCCGGCGACGTCGTCGGGTGGCCACACCGGTTCTTCCAGCCAGGTCAGTTCAAGCCCCTTCAAGCGCTGAGCGATATCGCTGGCCTCAGCCACTGACCATGGGCAGTTGACATCGACCATCAGCTCGCCCGCCGTCACGGGCAGCGCCACGCGGGCAGCGGCGATCGCATCGACATCGGTTTCATGCAGTTTGATTTTGCGAAAACCTAGATCCCGGGCGCGGCTGACCTGACGATGCACCTCGTCAGGGTCATTGCCATAACTGACCAGACTGGCATACAACTCCAGCGTTCGCGGTACGCCGCCGAGCAGTTGATACAGTGGGACGCCTGCGTCCTGAGCGGCGAGATCCCAGAGGGCAATGTCCATTCCCGAGAGTGCGTAGACCATCGGCCCGGTGGAGCCAAAACCATGAACGGCGCGGCGCACTCGTTCCAGGGTTTGCTCGCGATCTTCGAGCCGCGTTCCAATGAACATCGGCCCGACGACATCGGATAACGCCTTGAACGTCACCGGGTTGGAACCGTGTCCGAACGCCTCGCCCCACCCCACCATGCCGGTGTCTGTGGTGACTTTGAGCATCAGGCTTTCCATACGCCGATGGCTCGGAGAGGCGGCATTGAACGCGTCATCGTCCTTGGCCCGGCCCCGGTTTTGCCGGGACTCAGTACCTGCGCTGAACGGGATGCTGATGCGGATGATTTCGATACTGCGAATAATCACAGGTCGGTCACTCCAAGTTTTATTGGATTTATAGGTCTGCACAATACAGGTACGTTATCGTACAACACCGAAAGTAAGCATGGAACATTTGAGACACTCAGACCGTTCTTTTCTGATCATGGTTGAGAAGCGTGATGGAACCCGAAGCAATCAAATAGGGTATATAGCTATGTAAATATACCTATGCAATCATAGCAATATGAAAGACACCAAAAAAACACTCAAACACGTCCCAGAGTTCCGCGACAACATCGTCGCACTCGCC
>NZ_JAMFRV010000374.1 GCF_026224925.1 Pseudomonas sp.
CCGCGGCACCCGCAACACCGCCAGCACCACCGTTGACCAGCACCTTGATGTGTTCAGCCGGGAACGCAGCGGGCAATTCGAGACGCACCATGGCGCCAGGCGCACCGTCGTGACCATTGCCGCCGTTATCGCCATTGAAGCCCTTACTGGCCTCCCCCCACATGCAGCCAGGGTCTTCACCGTTGGCACCATCCAGACCGAAATATCCGGGGGCACCTGAGCCTCCACGGGCGTCGACCGACAGCTCATCCGCCGTCAGGTTGTCCACGCGCAAGGTCAGATTACGACCCGGCAACGCTGCCTTGACGTAAGTCCCAGGCGCGCCACGGGCAGTGATTTGACTGCCAGAGGCCAGATCGCCACGGCCTACGACCATATGGAAAGCCTGTTCACTGGGGATGATTGCGATGCGCGCTTCATGACCCAGCACCAGCTCACCGACTTTTACTTCGTTGACGCCCGCAGGGATCAACAACGTGCCGTAATCGGCAACGACTAGGCGGTCCAACTGCAGGATGCTGGTAGTTCCAGGTAGACGCAGGAGCGAATGCGCCTCGACCGCCACTACCTGAGCCATGACCATTGGGGTGAACATCGCAGCGCTACACGCCACTGCCAGCAAGCGAAGGTTACGCATGAGCGATCTCCGCCTGGGAGCGGGAAAAAGTCTGCAGATGAAAAATGCCAAAGAGCAGTATTTGTCCGCGATCCATCCACGGGCGCATCCGTCCACGCAGGCTGCCGTTGAACAGAACCAGCTCCAGCAGATGGGTCAGCAACAGTAAGCTACCAGCCATGTTGATCAACAAATCAAAAGGGTTTGGCAATGCGAGCACCGTATTAACCAGCACCACCAGCCAGAAACCCAACGTCAGCACTTTCCCCAATCCCCAAAACAACTTCATTACATGCCCCTGGCGGTTATTTCTTTTGCGCACAGTAACGGCATCAGCGCGAATTTTGCCAGCGACCATTGAAAATTGTTCAGCTGCGCCGATTAGAGGCATTGTTCGATGCGATAAAAAGCCGAGCTGGCGTTTAACCACCGCCCGGCCAACGGGTCAGTACCACGGATGTTGAGGGTACGCTTGATAAACCAATGCCCTCGGGTGACCGACAAAGGCCGGCACCCAAGGGTTGCAACCACAACCGTTACCGCAAAAGCCGCATGTTTACAGGCTTTTATCGGTTGATTTTGATCTCTACACGACGATTCAATGCACGTCCTTCAGCTGTTTTGTTATCAGCGACGGGACGGCTTTTGCCCTCACCGACTACCGCGACAAAACTGCTGCGAGGGATGCCAGAACTGACCAAGTAGTTGGTCACAGACGTTGCGCGTTTTTGCGACAGGGTTTTGTTGTATTTTTCGCTGCCGACGCTGTCGGTATGGCCGCTGACACGTAATTGTGCACTCGGTGCTTCGCGTTTCAGGCGGGTACTGATCACATCAAGCTTCTGTTTATCAGCTGCGGTCAGCTGCGCCGAGTCGAATTTGAAGTACACGTCGTTGATCACGATGACTTCTTCTTTAACCACTACAACTTCTTCGACCACTGGAGCCGGAGCCACTGGCGCTGCCAGCGGGCAACCGTCGGCATCGACGCTCACACCTGCAGGCGTTCCTGGACACTTGGCGTGGCTCTCCGACGCACTATCGCCGTGTACCCAGCAGTACGCCGCCCCCAGTCCACCACCGATCAACGCCCCCCAACCGGCATACGTGGCATTTTGAATAGCTCCTAGCCCTGCACCCGCCACCCCGCCGACTGCGGCACATTTAGGCCAATCGGTCTTTTGCAAATTCGCACAACCAGTCAACAGACTGGTCAGCAAGATCAAAGGTAACGCCACCCGAATCATGCTCATTGATTTATCTCCTATGGGATCGGTCCAAACCGATGCAATGGGAGTAAAGACCTGAGTTTCATAGATTGCCAATTAGCCATCATAAAAGCTGCCGACGAAGGTCTGCGCTCAGGGCTAGGCCATTAGGCCACGGCACGCTAGTCTTGCAGTTCAACTGAGGATTTTCGATGACTGATGGCTTTTCTACGCGGACACCGCAGCAGGCGCTGGCCGCTTTACTCGATCAATACGCGCCTAAGCGCTTGCTATTGATCGGCGCCGGAAGTTTCCCTGCGCTTGATGCGTTCCAGGAGGCGCATCCGGGCACTGAGCTTTCCCACGCCACGCCTGGCCCGCTGCCACCAGCGCTCGCGGCACAACGCTTCGACCTGGCGCTGGCCGTCAATTGCCTTGAGCATCTGCCCAAACGCACCGGCCTTGAACTGCTGGGTGGGATCCGTAACTTAAACGCCAGTCGTATTGCCGTGCTGGCCGATTTACACGCATGCGGTTGGCAGGACACCGACTTCTATTCACTGGCACTGCAGGCCAGTGAACGCTTTGCCCGAGACGAGCAGGTGTTGACGTTGTTTACTTACGACCTGCGTGAATACAAACAAGTACCTGACTGGCTGAACGCGAAGTTTTGGGCCAATCCGGAGAATTTTGGCAAGTATTGGTGGTAGCCATGACGAGTTCGATCTGCCCCTGCGGCAGCGGAAATTTACTGGACGCCTGCTGCGGGCACTATCACGCAGGCACTCCTGCCCCTTGCGCCGAGGCATTGATGCGCTCGCGCTACAGCGCCTATGTGCTGGGCTTGATCGATTACCTGGTAGACACCACGTTGCCGGCGCAAAAATCCAGCCTTGACCGGCAATCGATCAATGCCTGGAGTGCGCAAAGCACCTGGCTCGGGCTGGACGTGGAAAACGTCGAAGTGCTCGGTGGTAAACCCGAGCATTCATTCGTGACGTTTGTTGCGCGCTGGCACGATGGTGAGGGTGAGCACAGCCATCGCGAGCGCTCGGCGTTTGTGCAGAACCAGGGCCACTGGTATTTCATCGACCCTACCGTGCCGCTCAAGGCCGGGCGCAACGACGCGTGCCCCTGCGGCAGCGAGCAAAAATTCAAAAAATGCTGTGCGGGCTATTTGAAGTAAGCGCCGGTCAGCTACTGAGCTTTATATGTGAGGTGTCGGGCGCCGGTCGAGCGGGTGGTTTTTTGATCTGATCCATGTCGGCACCGACTGGCGCCAGGCTTATTTGTGAAAGGTCCAGACGCGGTGCGGGCACGGGTGCTTTCGGTTCCTGCAACGCGCTGCCGAGGTCGGCTATCGAGAAATCCGGCGCATCTACTTCCAGGAACGCTGCCATGTAAGCGTCCCTCGGTACGACTTGCAGCCTGCGATTAGTCTTTGGCGGAGGGTAGAAACCCGGTGAGTCGGGCGGCGGCGCCAGTTCTACTTCTTCCATCTCGACCTGCATATCGACCATTTCAGCCAACGCTCCGGCGCGCTCCAGCGTCGAGCGGTATTTCTCTGCTGCCGCTTGATCAAGGTTGTTTTTCAGCACCAGGCGACGGCCTGAAAACAATAAAGCGATGCGCTGGGCATCGGCCTGGAACAGTTGAGCCAGGTTTGCCTCGACCCGTTCACGTTGAGCACCGGGCACTAACTGTCCACTGAAGACGATTTCATAGAGGTTCATCGGCATCTCCTACGGCATAAGGCGCAAGTATGGCCGATTATTGTGTTTTCAATGCGTGCACCTGACACGTATTGACGAGATAATTCGCGGCAATTATTCCGGAGAGACTTTGATGAACCAGGAAACCCACGTTCACGGCCCTGACTGCAATCACGACCATGACCATCAACACCACGACCATCAGCACGCCCACGTTCACGGCCCAGACTGCGGCCACGCGCCCCAAGAGCCCGTGCGTAATACCCTGAAAGACGTTGGACGCAACGATCCTTGCCCCTGCGGTAGCGAGAAAAAGTTCAAAAAGTGCCACGGCGCTTGATTGATTGAATCCGTCTGTAGGAGCCAACTTGTTGGCTCCTACAGAGTAGTAAATCCGCTCATTAGCTCTATATAGCTCCGATAGCCGCTTGCATGGGGCGTGTCCGCTCTCTAACGTAGCGCCATCAAAAAACGTCACCCCCCGCAGGAGCTTTGCCATGGCCTCGCCAGCCCTTTTCAATTTTATTCCCCGGTTCGGCGTTGCCGCAGCAGTGGTCAGTGTCCTGAGTTTGAGTGGTTGCCAACTGGGAGGAGCTGGTAGCGATACGCTTCCCCCGACTACCGGCGTGTTCCCGATCAAAGGGTTGGCACAAAACGTTTCGGTCCGCCGCAACAGCCTTGGCATGCCGCTGATCGAAAGTAATACCTTCCACGATGCACTGTTCACTCTGGGCTATGTGCACGCCAGCGACCGTATCAGTCAGATGGTCAGCATGCGTTTGCTCGCTCAAGGCCGACTCGCCGAACTGGACGGTCCCAGCGCCCTGGAGATTGACCGATTCATGCGGTCGGTCAACCTGAAGAAAAGCGCCAGCGAGCTGTACAACAGCTCCTCGCCGCGGCTCAAGCGTTTCTTCGAGGTGTATGCGCGCGGCGTCAACGCTTACTTGTTCCGCTACCGCGACAAACTGCCAGCAGATCTGATGGCGGCTAACTATCACCCCGAATACTGGAAGCCTGAAGACTCTGCGCTGATCTTCAGCCTGCTGAACTTCGGCATGTCGGCGAACCTGCAGCAGGAGCTTTCATCCCTGGTGTTGGCGCAGAAAGTCGGTGCTGAGAAACTCGCCTGGCTGATCCCGACCTACCCCGATGAAGAGTTGCCGGTGGCCGAAACCGACAAACTCAAGGGCTTGAGTCTTGTGGGCCAAGCTCCTGGCCTCAATGAATTGAATAAAGTTGCCTTGCAGCTGTCCGACTTGAACATGCTCGGTGTCGCAGCCTCCAACAACTGGGTGATCACCCCCCAGCGTAGCCGCAGTGGCAAAAGCCTACTGGCCAACGACATGCACTTGCCTGCCACCCTGCCTTCTGCCTGGAGTTTTGTGCAGATTCGCGCGCCGAAATTCCAGGCGGCCGGGATGACCATCGCCGGTTTGCCACTGGTGATGTCCGGTTTCAACGGCCAACTGGCGTGGGGCATGACCGCGGCCATGGGCGACAATCAGGACGTGTTCCTGGAAAAGCTCAAGCGTGAAAACAACACGTTGCTCTACCTTGTCGAGGGTAAATGGCAGCGGGCTGCCGTACGCAACGAAACATTCTTCGTCAAAGGTGGGCGTCCGCTACGGGAAACTGTTTACGAAACGCGTCACGGTCCATTGCTCAACAGCGCATTCGGCGAGCGTAGCAACCCGGAGCAGCCGGTGCAGTTGAGCAACGGCCTCGGTCTGGCCCTACAAACGCCGGATTTTAAAGACGACAAGAGCATGGACGCGCTGTTCAATCTGTCCCGTGCGCAAAACGTCGAGAAAGCCTCGGACGCCATCCGTGAAATCCGCGCCATGGCCCTGAACATTGTGTTCGCCGATGCGCAGCACGTGGGCTGGCAGGTCACCGGACGCTTCCCGAACCGCCGCGAAGGCCTGGGTTTGCTGCCGTCACCGGGTTGGGACAGCCGTTATGACTGGGACGGTTTCGCCGACCCGATGTTGCATCCCTATGACCAAGACCCGACCCAAGGCTGGATCGGCACGGCCAACCAACGCACCATGCAGAAAGGCTATGGCATGCAGTTGTCCAACTCCTGGAATTACCCGGAGCGCGCCGAACGCATCGCCGAACTGGCAAACAGCGGTAAGCAAGACAGCCGCAGCATGATTGCCATGCAAAATGACCAGACCACGACCTTTGCCGCCAAATTGAAAAAGATGTTCCAGGCGCCAGGCATGGTTCAGCCACTGAAAAAGGCGATCGAGGCACTGCCCGCGGCTGATCGCGGCAAAGCGCAAGAGGCCTTGGCTCGCTTGATGGCGTTCGATGGCAAGCTGTCCGCGAGCTCTTCCGACGCAGCGATTTATGAGCTGTTCCTGCAGGAAAGCGCCAAGCAGATCTTCCTTGATGAGCTAGGTCCAGAAACCAGTCCGACCTGGAAAGCGTTTGTCGAAAACGCCAACTTCACTTACTCGGCCCAGGCCGATCATTTATTGGGTCGCGAAGACAGCCCGTATTGGGATGACATCAAGACGCCACAAAAGGAAGACAAGCCCACTATTCTCGCCCGCAGCCTCGCCGCAGCGATTACCGCAGGCGACAGCCAGTTGGGTGCTGATCACAAGGGCTGGCAGTGGGGCAAATTGCACCGCTACACCTGGACCGCGCAAAACGGCTCAATGGCCAATCGCAGTCCGATCCCGGCCGGTGGCGATCACAGCACCATCAACTCGGCGGCCTACGCTTGGGGTGAGAACTTCGACACCGCCTTGACCCCTGCTCTGCGGATCATTATCGATTTCGGTCAACCTGAACCGATGATGGGCCAGAACAGCGCAGGCGAATCCGGCAACCCCGCCAGCCCGCATTACGCCGACGGTATCGACCCTTGGCTCAAAGGCCAATACACGACCATCCCGATGCAACCGCAGAATCTGGAAAGGGCCTACGGCAAGGAACGGCTGACGCTGACGCCAGGCCGGTGATCGAGGCCCAGGCCGATGCCTGTCGGCCCTACAGGATTTGCTCAGCTGATGTATACGCGCTATTTTGGTGCGCTAATTTAAGCGCGCCCACTTTTGGAGCGGGCTGATTCTCTGTAAGAGCCAAATTGGTGGCGAAAGGTCTAATACGGCGTATCAGGCATTACGCCTCGCGAACAAGTTCGCTCCTACAAAGGTATTGTTACGCCCGGCTAGAGCATTTACTCGCTTAAGTCATCATTGCGACAACTCTGTACATTTAAAACGCACGTTCGTCTCTTTGGTTCAAATATTGCTATCTTCTTGCCGTCTGGCGCTTGCCGGTAGCAATAGATTCGCGTGTTCCCAACGCTCATTTTGGTTTTAAGGACTGATCAATGAAAAAAGCATGGCTGACCCTTTCCGCATTGGCTATTTGTCTAGCCGCTGGTAATGCAATGGCCAAGGAATACAAGGAATTGCGCTTTGGCGTCGATCCTTCTTATGCACCTTTCGAATCGAAAGCAGCCGATGGCAGCCTGGTAGGCTTCGATATCGATCTGGGCAACGCGATTTGCGCCGAGCTGAAAGTTAAATGCAAATGGGTTGAAAGCGATTTCGACGGCATGATCCCAGGCTTGAAAGCTAACAAGTTCGACGGCGTTATCTCGTCGATGACCGTTACAGAAGCCCGCGAGAAGGTTATCGACTTCTCCAGCGAGCTGTTCTCCGGCCCAACATCGTTGGTTTACAAGAAAGGTTCGGGCATCAGCTCTGACGTTGCTAGCCTCAAAGGCAAGACCGTTGGTTATGAGCAAGGCACTATTCAAGAAGCCTATGCCAAAGCCGTTCTGGACAAAGCTGGCGTGACCACCAAGGCCTACGCTAACCAGGATCAGGTTTACGCTGACCTGAGTTCCGGTCGTCTTGATGCTTCCGTACAAGACATGCTGCAAGCTGAATTGGGCTTTCTGAAGTCGCCGGCCGGTGCTAACTACGAAGTCTCCAAGCCAATCACAGATCCACTGCTGCCAGCTAAAACTGCAGTCGGTATCTCGAAAGGTAACAAAGACCTCAAAGCCCTGTTGGATAAAGGTATCAAAGCGTTACACGCTGACGGTAAATACGACGAAATTCAGAAAAAGCACTTTGGTGATCTGAACCTGTACAGCGGTAAATAACATCCCGACGCCCATCGACTTCAGGTGAACATCCATCACCCGTTTCGATGGGCGTTTTTTTGACCGCAAAAGGTTCGATTCATGCTCGACGAATGGCTGCAATACCTTGGCTTGTCCGCCCTCAGCTTGCGAGGCTTCGGCCCCCTGCTACTTCAGGGAACGTGGATGACCATCCAATTAGGAATTCTATCGCTGCTGGTCGCCGTCATCCTCGGTTTGATCGGCGCTAGCTGCAAACTGTCAAGCCTGCGGGTGCTGCGCATTCCGGCACAGATCTACACCACCTTGATCCGCGGCGTGCCAGATCTGGTGCTGATGCTGCTTATTTTCTACAGCCTGCAAACCTGGCTGACCAGCCTCACCGAGGTGATGGACTGGGATTACATCGAAATCGACCCGTTCGCCGCCGGAGTGATCACCCTGGGGTTCATCTATGGGGCCTATTTCACCGAGACTTTCCGGGGTGCGATTCTTTCCGTGCCTCGTGGTCAAGTCGAAGCGGCTACCGCCTACGGCCTGAGCCGCAGCCAACGGTTTCGCATTGTGGTGTTCCCACAAATGATGCGCTTCGCCCTGCCGGGCATCGGTAACAACTGGATGGTGATCCTTAAAGCCACCGCACTGGTGTCTATCATTGGCCTCGCCGATCTGGTCAAGGCTTCGCAAGATGCCGGCAAAAGCACCTACGAGCTTTTCTACTTCCTGGTCGTCGCCGCGCTGATTTACTTATTGATCACCAGCGTCTCAAACGTTGTCTTGCGCTGGGCCGAACGACGTTATGCCGCTGGCAGCCGGGAGGCAAAACGATGATCGAACTTCTCCAAGAATACTGGCGGCCTTTCCTTTATAGCGACGGCCAGCACATCACCGGGCTGGCGATGACCATGTGGCTGCTCAGCGCCTCGATCGCCATCGGCTTTGTGGTATCAATCCCGCTGTCCATCGCCCGGGTCTCGCCCAGGTTCTGGGTCCGCTGGCCGGTACAGTTCTATACCTATCTGTTCCGTGGGACGCCGCTGTATATCCAACTGCTGATTTGCTACACCGGCATCTACAGCATCGCCGCGATTCGCGCCCAACCGTTGCTCGACATGTTCTTCCGCGACGCAATGAACTGCACGATCCTGGCGTTTGCCCTTAATACCTGCGCCTACACCACGGAGATCTTTGCCGGGGCAATCCGCAGCATGAACCATGGCGAAGTCGAAGCGGCCAAGGCCTTCGGCCTCACCGGCTGGAAGCTTTACGCCTATGTGATCATGCCCTCAGCCCTGCGCCGTTCGCTGCCGTTCTACAGCAACGAAGTGATTCTGATGCTGCATTCGACCACCGTGGCGTTCACCGCGACCGTGCCGGATATTCTCAAAGTCGCGAGGGACGCTAACTCGGCTACCTTCATGACGTTTCAGTCCTTTGGTATCGCCGCGTTGATCTACTTGACGGTAACGTTTGCGTTGGTCGGCCTGTTCCGACTGGCAGAACGCCGCTGGCTGGCGTTCCTTGGCCCGGCTCACTAGGACCTATTTATGCGCCACCATACCCACGACATACTCGCTCCCTTGCCGGGCACCGCACGGCAAATCCATAGTTTTCACTACGGCCCCGAGAATACGGGCCGCAAAGTCTATATTCAGGCGTCGCTGCATGCCGATGAATTGCCGGGCATGTTGGTGGCCTGGTACGTCAAACAGCGTCTGGCAGAGCTAGAAAGTGCCGGTCGGCTGCTGGGCGAAGTCGTAGTAGTCCCCGTGGCCAATCCCATCGGCCTCGAACAGGTCATGATGGATATCCCACTGGGCCGCTATGAGATGGAAAGCGGGCAGAACTTCAACCGGCGCTTCGTGGACCTTAGCCAACAGGTTGGGGATGACGTCGAAGCCCAATTGGGTGACGACCCACAGCACAATCTCGCATTGATCCGCAGCAGCCTGCGCGCCGCATTGGCGTCACACGTCGCCAGCACGCAACTGCAGTCCCAGCGCCTCACCCTGCAAACCCTCGCGTGCGATGCCGACATGGTGCTGGACCTGCACTGCGACTTCGAAGCGGTAGAGCACCTTTACACCACACCGGAAGCCTGGTCGCTGGTCGAGCCGTTATCACGTTAC
>NZ_JAMFRV010000375.1 GCF_026224925.1 Pseudomonas sp.
CACACGGCTCGCCCTGTTTTTGCAAGTCGGCGAGGGCGCTGATCCAGTTATCCATGTTTCTCTCCTGATCGTGTGCAACGATCAAATCTTCATTGTCAGCTTCGGCCTCTTCGCGGATGAATCCGCTCCCACAGGGATATGCGTTACAACTGTGGGAGCGGATTCATCCGCGAAGGCACCGCAAGCAGCACCTCATTCAGACTGGCAAATTGGTTAGTTCGCGCCCGACACCCAACGCTTCCAGAGCCGATGCATTCAACTTTCTCATCTGCTCACAGCCCCACAACACCCGTTCCGGTGTTGCCGGCGCGTCGATTTTTGGCTGATGGCGATAATCAGCGATGCTCGCAACGGCATCTTTGAGCGCGCACCACGCAGCGATCCCGAGCATGAACGGCGGTTCGCCCACAGCCTTGGAGTGGAACACTGTGTCTTCCGGGTTCTTGCGGTTTTCCACCAACTTCACCCGCAGGTCCAGCGGCATGTCACTGACTGCCGGGACCTTGTAGCTGGCCGGCCCGTTGGTCATCAGTTTGCCTTTGGCATTCCACACCAACTCTTCTATGGTCAACCAGCCCATACCCTGAATGAAGCCGCCTTCCACCTGACCGATGTCGATGGCCGGGTTCAGTGAGGCGCCGACGTCATGCAGGATGTCGGTGCGGAGCATTTTGTACTCGCCAGTCAGGGTGTCGATGATCACCTCGACGCAGGCCGCGCCATAGGCAAAATAATAGAACGGGTGACCGCGCGCCTGGGTGCGGTCGTAGTAGATCTTCGGCGTCTTGTAATAGCCGGTACTCGACAGCGAAACCTGGCCGACCCACGCCTGCATCGCCAGGGATTCGAAGGATATGACTAGCTCGCCGACACGCACATGGCCGTTGCGAAACTCCACCTGGTCTTCGCTGACCTGGTACTGCTTCGCCGCAAATTCGGTCAGACGCTGCTTGAGGATTTCAGCCGCGTTTTGCGCCGCCTTGCCGTTCAAGTCAGCGCCGCTGGAGGCCGCAGTCGGCGAGGTGTTTGGCACTTTATCGGTATTGGTCGCGGTGATCTGAATCCGGTCGATGTCCACCTGAAATACTTCGGCCACTACCTGCGCGACTTTGATGTTCAAGCCTTGGCCCATTTCGGTGCCGCCGTGGTTCAGGTGGATGCTGCCGTCGGTGTAGATATGGATCAGCGCACCGGCCTGGTTGAGAAAGCTGGCAGTGAAGGAAATGCCGAACTTCACCGGGGTTAACGCCAGGCCTTTTTTCAACACTGGGCTGTTGGCGTTGTACTCGCGAATCAATTGACGGCGCTCTGCGTATTGGCTGCTGGCTTCGAGGTCGGCGGTCATTTCCTCGAGCATATTGTGCTCGACGGTTTGGTAGTAATGAGTGACGTTGCGCTCGGTCTTACCGTAGTAATTGACCTTGCGCACGTCCAACGGGTCTTTGCCGAGGTAGCGGGCGATGCTGTCCATTACCTCTTCGATAGCGACCATGCCCTGCGGCCCGCCGAAGCCGCGATAGGCGGTATTCGATGCGGTGTTGGTCTTGCAGCGATGGCCGTTGATCGTGGCATCGCCCAGGTAATAGGAGTTGTCGGCGTGGAACATCGCCCGGTCGACGATGGAGTTGGACAGGTCCGGCGAACAGCCGCAGTTACCGGCCAGTTCCAGGCGAATTCCGTGCAACCGCCCCGTGTTATCGAAGCCGACGTCGTACTCGATATAGAAGGGGTGACGCTTACCGGTCATGAGCATGTCTTCGACCCGAGGCAAGCGCATCTTGGTCGGCTGCCCGGTCAGCAACGCCACCACTGCGCACAAGCATGCAGGGCTGGCGGCTTGGGTTTCCTTGCCGCCAAAACCTCCGCCCATACGGCGCATATCCACCACGATTTTGTTCATCGACACGCCAAGTACTTCGGCCACTAGCTTCTGCACTTCGGTGGGGTTTTGCGTCGAGCAGTAGACGATCATGCCGCCGTCTTCGGTGGGCATCACCGACGAAATTTGGGTTTCCAGGTAAAAGTGTTCCTGGCCGCCGATATGCAGGCTGCCCTGCAATCGATGTTCAGCGCTGTCTAACGCGGTGACCGAATCACCGCGTTTATGGGTATGGCTGTCGAGCACAAAGTGCTTGTTGCGAAAGGCTTCGACAACATCCAAAACAGGTTCCAGGTCTTCGTATTCGATAATCGCGGCCATTGCCGCTTTGCGTGCGGTTTCCAAGTCCCGCGCTGCGACTGCCATCACTGGCTGGCCAACGAATTCAACTTTATCGATGGCCAGCAATGGGTCGCCGGGCAGTAGCGGGCCGATATCTTTCAGGCCGGGAATATCTTTGTGGGTAATCGCAATGCGCACGCCTTCGAAGGCGTAGCAGGGCGAAGTGTCGATACTGATGATTCGTGCATGGGCGCGGTCAGACATCCGTGCATACACGTGCAGTTGATTGGGGAATTCGAGGCGGTCATCGATGTACACCGCTTCACCCGACACATGCTTGTCGGCGCTGTCATGCTTTACGCTACGGCCGACGCCAGTTTTCAAATCCTGCTGAAACAGCGCGATCATTTCGGCCTGGGTTTTTTCCGGGGCATGATTAGACATAAGAGGTCACCCGCGTTTCGATGTGAGGCGTCTGCAGTTCGATGAAGTATTTACGCAGCAAGTTTTGTGCGCTGAGCAGGCGGTATTCCTTGCTGGCGCGGAAGTCCGACAGCGGGGTGAAGTCGTCAGCCAGGGCGGCGCAGGCCCGCTCCACAGTGGCCGACGTCCATGGCGCGCCAATCAGCGCTTGTTCACACGCAGCGGCACGTTTTGGAATCGCCGCCATACCACCGAACGCCACGCGGGCATCGACGATGGCGCCGTTTTCCACCTGCAAACGGAACGCGGCACACACCGCAGAAATATCGTCATCCAAACGTTTCGAGACTTTGTACGCGCGAAACACCTGCCGGGCGTTGGCCTTGGGCACGATGATTTTCTCGATGAACTCGCTGTCTTGCCGGGCCGTTACGCGGTAATCGATGAAGTAATCTTCCAGCGCCAAGGTCCGCCGGGTCTGGCCTTTGCACAGCACGATTTGCGCACCTAGGGCGATCAACAGCGGCGGCGAATCACCAATCGGCGACGCGTTACCGATGTTGCCGCCCAAGGTGCCCTGATTGCGGATCTGCAACGAAGCAAAACGCTGCAACAGCTCGCCAAAGTCCGGGTATTCAGCGCTGAGCGCGGCGTAACAATCGGTCAGCGAAGTCGCGGCGCCAATCTCCAGACGGTCGTCGAAATGTTCAACGCGTTTCATTTCTTCGATGTTGCCGACGTAGATCATCACCGGCAGCGTGCGGTGGAATTGCGTGACTTCCAACGCCAAATCAGTACCGCCCGCTAGCAAGCGTGCTTGCGGGTAGGCGTCATAGAGTTCGGCCAGATCGCTCACGGTCAACGGCACGAGGCAGCGCTTGTCACCGCTGTTGAGTTCACCGGTTTCCTTGGGCGAAATAGCGCGCAAACGTGCCATTGTCTCGGCTTGGCGCTGATCGAACTGATCCGGCTCACGCAACCCACAAGCTTGTTCGGCAGCGGCCAGAATCGGGCGATAACCAGTGCAGCGGCACAGATTGCCGGCCAGTGCTTCGTGAGCTTGATGGCTGTCGGCTTGGCTGCTGTTCTTCTGCAATGCGAACAGCGACATAACGAAACCGGGGGTGCAGAAACCGCATTGCGAGCCGTGACAATCGACCATGGCCTTTTGCACGCTGTGCAACTGACCTTGATGTTTGAGGTCTTCAACACTGATGAGTTGCTTGCCGTGCAGCGAAGCGACGAATGTCAGGCATGAATTAAGGCTGCGATAACGCAGTTGCTCTTGGCCATCGTCACCGAGATTCAATTCGCCGACCACCACCGTGCAGGCGCCACAGTCGCCGCTGGCACAGCCTTCTTTGGTACCGGGTTTGCCCACATGCTCGCGTAGATAATTGAGCACTGTCAGGTTTGGGTCCAGGGCATGCTCGGTTCGCAGTTCCTGATTGAGTAAGAATTGGATCACGGAAGGTCCTCTCGCACTATTTTTATAATCGGTCAGGGTGTGAAAGCTACTGCGCTCAGCAATGCTGCGTTAAAACCAGGCTCAAAATGCTCATTTACAACCCGTAGACTCCGCTTTCTCGCCTGGTTTTGCCTTGCCTTGCTTTCGCTCGCTACGCTTTCGCACGCCTGACTTAGGAGTTGAATTTATCAGCTCTGACTTTCTGGTCAATAAATTTCTGACCTATAAGTCAGGAAAATCAACTTTTCCCGTATTTGTCGATTAACGGTTGTGCCGTGTCAGCGCTAAACTGCCGACCATCTCACAAAGAATTGCTTATTTCGTGCCACATTCAAGCCTTATGGCCCTGCGCCATGCGATACACTGCACGGCTGGTCAGATTGAGCTGAAGTTGAAGGATAACCATGACATTCAAGGCGCCGGATAGCCTCGCCGAGCAAATCGCTCACCACCTTGCTGAGCGGATCATCCGTGGCGAACTCAAGCCCGGGGAGCGCATTCAAGAGCAGAAGGTCACGACCTCGCTGAATGTGAGCCGTGGTTCTGTGCGTGAAGCGCTGCTGATCCTTGAACGCCGCCACCTGATCGTCATCCTCCCGCGCCGTGGCGCCCAGGTGACCGAGCTCAACGCGCACAACATTCAAAGCCTGTGCACCTTGATGAGTGAGCTGTACATCCTGCTCGCCCTTGCCGTGGCCAATCGCTGGGAATCTCAAGCTGATCTTGCGCCCTTCGTGCAGCTTCAACAGCGCTTGAAGCTCAGCTATGAACGCCAGGACGTAAAACTTTTTGTCGAAGACAGCTTCAATGTGATGCGGGCAGCCTTTCCGTTCGCCGACAACCTGTACCTACAAGAGACCGTTGAAAACCTGCAACCGTCCATGAGCCGTAACTATTATCTGGCACTGGATCAACGCAAGGCAGAAATGAGCGAGTACTTGATCCTCTTCGGCCAATTGCTCGACGCGGTAGTGGCGCGCGACCCTGTGGTGATTCGCGAGGTGCTGGGCAACTATGGCGAGCGCAGCTGCAAATTGGTCCTGTCCGCATTGGCGGCTAGCTGATCCATGCGTCTGAAATGCATCAAGCTGGCCGGGTTCAAGTCGTTCGTCGACCCGACCACGGTTAATTTCCCCAGCAACATGGCCGCCGTCGTAGGCCCCAATGGCTGTGGCAAGTCGAATATCATCGACGCCGTGCGTTGGGTGATGGGCGAAAGTTCGGCGAAAAACCTGCGTGGCGAGTCGATGACTGACGTCATCTTTAACGGCTCCACCACGCGCAAGCCAGTGAGCCAGGCCAG
>NZ_JAMFRV010000376.1 GCF_026224925.1 Pseudomonas sp.
ACCGAAGTTTTCACCGAAGTTTTCACCGAAGTTTTCACCGAAGTTTTTTTGACTTTTCCTGTGGCTGCGGGTGAATCCGCGGGCGGAAGCGAAGGAAACGGAAACTCCACCCAAAATCCCGCGCTGTCACAATCGAATTTCGGAGCCGGACTGGCATCGGCAATACAGGCCCGGCGAATGAGGTCGATGCCACGGCCCCACGATTCGATCAGCCCGGCCAGAAACAAAGTGCGGGCAATGTCGGGATTGGCTGGCTGCGACGGATGCTTGGCCATCAGGCGTGCCAGCGACCAGTCCGGCGGCAACTGGCCCGCGTTCCAGATAATCAGCTTGTGCTCGTAGACGCTAATCTGAATCGGAATCGCTGCGCCATAGTCCTTGTGCGCGATGGCGTTGATCACCGCCTCGCGCAAGGCTGCTTCGGGTACCGGCAAACGCTCCAGCCGCTGTACCCCCTGGTACGAAATCCCGGCGCGCAGGTACTTCGTCAGCAGCAGATCGAGCGTTTTTTCCACTTGCGTGAACAGGTCGCCTGAGATCACATCGTGGTAGAGCAGGTCGGAGTCGGTGCGAAAGAAGCCAATCTTCACGCACGCGCCGGTGGTGAATTTTTCAGGATCGGCGTGAAACAGCAGCGTGACCGCGCGCTTGAGATACTGTCCCTCGGTCAGGTGCAACTTTTCAAACAGGATGGCGTCGCTCTCTGCCAGCGACTCCGCGCTCAGGCGGCCGCTCTTTGCCGCCAGCTTGCGAAACGACAGGATTGCGTGCGACGCCAGATCGGTCATCGCCAGATGCGGCACCGGCACGCCGTCCCAATGCCTGCCCAATTTGCGCAGCAGGAAACGGTCCAGCGCGCCACCGCGCAACTCCTGCTTGGTGCTGCCGCTGCGCAGGTGGTATTCACCTTTGTAGCTGATCGGGCTCGGGTAGGCATCGACCACGATTTCCAGCCAGTCGCGCCCGTCCTGCGTGTGCAGATTGACAGCCACCACGATGCCGAGAATGTCGCGCACCTTGTTCGGTATGTCTTCGAGCAGCTTGGTCGCGTTGGCCACGCCCACCACCTCGCCCCTATCGTTCTTGCCGACGACCAGCGTGCCGCCCTCGGCATTGGCGAAGCCGCAGATCCATCTCAGGTATTCATCCCGCCAGGACTGCTTCCATTCGATGGTCTGGGCTTCTTTCATACCAGGCGTATCCTTCCTGTCAGCAGTTCCTGCATCATGCCTTGCTTGAGCGCGCGGGTCTTGTCGCGGCGGGCTTCGAGGGCGGTAAGTTCGGCGTCCATGTCGGAGAGGATGGTGGCGATGGCGGTTTGTTCGGCTAATGTCGGCATCGCGACTTGAATGTTTTCAATCGTTGATGCATTTAAGCTTGGCACTCCAGACGCCGCATTGTACGACCACCAATCAATCATTAAAAACTTATAGTAGATAAACTTAGGAAGTGTTTGATTGAAAATTTCTGTATAAAACAAAGTATCCACTGTCCAAAACGGCGAATTTTGATACTGAGGTCTGTCGATAGTCCCCTTCCGGCCAATTAATACCGACTCTTTATCGTAGAGAGAAATATTAGTGCGCCCAATTTCACCCCCAGTAGCAAGAATTGGATAAATTCCCCCAGCCACCGCGACTTCGTGCTGGTTTCTTCCATGCCGCACCTTTAGCGTGTCGCCAAACCGCTTAACCTCCCACTCCCCGCAAAATCCCGGCAGGCGGGTCTGGCCGCTGAGAAGTTGCTGCATAGCGGCCTGTTTGAGGTCGCGCTTCTTGGCAATGAGGGCATCAAGCTTGACCAGCAGCGCATCTACATCTGACAGCGCGGCGGCGATCGCGTACTGTTCTTGCAGTGGAGGGATTATGGTTACAACACGACCAAGGTTCTGTTGACCGATGTTTGCCCGAATCGCGCCCTGTCCCATGGGAATTAATTGCGCTCGGATGAACGACGCTCGAAGTGAGTAACCAGAATACACTGGATCGAGTTTGGCATTGTTCGGTCGGCCTCGGATAACAAATCCGCCAAAGACTACTCGGTCTTTACCAAGATATACAGATGCCAAGCCGATTTCTTCCTGAACTTCTGATGTACGATTGAAAAGAACATCACCGGTCCGTACTGAATATGAGGCAGTCACTGACTCGGTTAAAGTGACCTTGCCGGTAATTTCATGACCAAATAGGTGTGAATAAGTAATTGGCTCCAGTACGTTGATGAAGGGAGTGCCTTTACCGTAACTGGCCTTATCGGCGTTAACTCCATTTCGAAATGAAAAAAGTTCTTCGAATCTAATCGCGTCCCAGTCTTCTGGTATCACACCCAGTTCACTCTGTTTGTACCCGGCCCGCACGTTGGTACTCATGCTTTGTATCCGCTCAGTGCCATGCGAATCCCATTTTTTTCAAATGTTCGTCCACGCGCGCGGACAGCGTTTCCACATCATCGGCAATCTGCTTGACGGGCGTGGCATACCGCTCGGCCAGTTGACTGATGCGTCCAGTCAGCGCCTGACTGATGCGGTCAAGCTCTCCTTGCACACTAGTCGACAGCGCGGCCAGCCATTTATCGTTCACGACTAGCTCCTTTACGTCGGCAACATCGAGCTTGCCATACTTGGCGGCCACCTTGGTATCGAGCGCCTTGACGGCGTCCTTCACAGCCTTACCAGCCGCCGCTTCCTGCTCTGCAAGTTCAAGGTAGGACTCCAGCAGATCGCTTTCTTCAAGTGCATCGGTGTCGTGTTTGATGTCGCCCAGCCGAGCTTTGGCGCTCACTTTGGTCAGTTTGCCTTTGTCATTTTTCGCCTCGGCCAACAGACCGTCGTCGCCACCGTGCTCCTCGGCTATCTCTTCCATCTGTCGGCTGATAGTGTCGCGCGACGCTTCGAGTGCTTCGATGGATTGCTGCTCGCTGGCAAAGTAGCGCTCCACGATCAGGGCGGGCGGTATCAGGTCGAAATTGGGCTTACCTGCCTGCGTGGCTTTCCACCCGTCGCTGGAGATCATCCAGGCATCGTCCTGCATGGTTTCCATCCAGAAGTCCATCAGGTGCTGGTAGACGCCATACGGGTCGATCAGGGTGGCGATGGCGGCATGATTGCGGAAGGCGTCGAGCAGACTCTCGGACAGCGTTTCGATCAACTCGTTGGGCCGCTGGCCCTGCTCGATGTTGGTCAGTAGTGGTGTGTTGACGGTCTTCCAGTTGTCAAACAGGGCCGTCACTAGCGTATTGAAGGCGGTAAATTGCGGGTGGGCGAAAATGGCGGCCTTGACCCGCGCGGCGGCGACTTTCGGATGGCAATAGCCAGGGCGTTCGGCATCCTGAAACAGGTCCTTGCGTACATCGGGGAACACTTGCCAGTAAGCGGCCAGGCCGTCGATGTCCGCATTCGGAATGCCACCCATCAGGTGCGCGGCAATGTCCTGCAGGTCTTCCGGTTCGGTGCTGTCGATGTAGCGCGGCAGGTTCAGGTTGAAGTCGTTGCTCGCAACCTCCACCAGCGGCACCATGCGCGCGTATTTGGACGTTTCGATCTGGCGCGTGAACGTGTCGACGATCTTGTGGATGTCCTGCGCGCGCAGGCGGTTCTTGTTGCCGTCTTTGATAAAGCCGCAGCTGGCGTCCACCATGAAGATGCCTTTGCGGCCAGCCGCGCCTTCCTTGTCGAGCACGATGATGCAAGCGGGGATGCCGGTGCCGTAGAACAGGTTGGCCGGCAGGCCGATGATGCCCTTGATATAGCCCTGTTTGAGAATGCGGGTGCGGATGCCGCCCTCGGCGCCGCCCCGGAACAGCACACCGTGCGGCAGGATGACGGCCGCCTTGCCCGCGCTCTTGAGGCTTTTGAGCATATGCAGCAGGAAGGCGTAGTCGCCGTTTTTCTCGGGCGGGGTGCCGTACTCAAAGCGGCCGTACAAGTCGTTGGCCGGGTCCAGGCCACTGGTCCACGCCTTGGTGGAAAACGGCGGGTTGGCGACGATGAAGTCGAAGGTTTTCAGGCCGCCGTCCGCCTTCTTGAAATGCGGACTCGATAAGGTATTGGCCTGCCAGATTTCCGCCGTGGGGCAGTCGTGCAGCACCATGTTCATGCGCGCCAGCGCGCTGGTGGCGTTGTCCATTTCCTGGCCGTACAACGCCAGGTCCATTCCGGTACGGTGCTTGGCTTCATCGTGCGCTTTGAGCAGCAGCGAGCCGGAGCCGCAGGTAGGGTCGTAGATGCTCTGGCCGGCGTTGGAAGCCTTTCCCAGGTCGATCACCAGCGCCATCGTGCGCGAGACTTCGGACGGTGTATAGAACTGGCCCTTGCTTTTTCCCGACTCGGTGGCGAAGTGGCGCATCAGGTATTCGTAGGCGTCACCTAGCAGATCGTCGCCCCCGGCCCGGTTGCCGCCGAAGTCCAGTCCCTCGAAGATGGCCACCAGCTTGGTGAGCCGGTCCACCATCTCCTTGCCCTTGCCGAGCTTTTCTTCGTCGTTGAAGTCGGCGACGTTGATGGCGCCCTTGAGGCTGTCGTTGGCGTCGGCCAGCCGGCCGATGATCTTGTTGACCTTGTCGCCGATTTCCTTGTCGCCCTTGGCGGCCACCATGTCGGCAAAGCTGCCGCCAAAGGGCACGTCGATCAGCGCGCTATGGTCACCGGCGTATTTGTCGGAGACGTATTTGACGAATAGCAGGATGAGGACATAGTCCTTGTACTGGCTGGCATCCATGCCGCCGCGCAGTTCGTCACAGGATTTCCAGAGAGATGAATAAAGTTCTGATTTCTTGATGGCCATGAATAGTCTTGTTCGCGTTTCGGTACCGGGTGGCGCAAGCGTGTCACTTTACTGTATGGATCGCAGGCGACAAAGGCAAACTTATTATTGGCATGCTGAAATTGCACCTTGTTTTCGCGCGAGGATGCGGTGATATACGCGTAAGTCAGAGCAGGATGCTTTTGGAGAAGGGTAACGCCGAGGGTTACAATACCGATATTCTTTGACAAAATTCGTAAAAAACTGGCGCTCGCGCCGTGATTTCAAGAGTTTTGTTGCCATTTATAGTAGTGCTGGTGGTTGACGCAAGCCTTGCCCGGCAAATTCCTGCCGTGATTTGCATCCCCCTAATTTATTGATAATTAAAGGTTTTTCCATGAGTCTCCAATGCGGCATCGTCGGCTTGCCGAACGTC
>NZ_JAMFRV010000377.1 GCF_026224925.1 Pseudomonas sp.
CGCGGTGATGTGGTCACTATCTATATGCCGATGATCCCCGAAGCCGTGGTCGCCATGTTGGCATGTACCCGGATCGGCGCTATTCACTCGGTGGTGTTCGGTGGTTTCTCCCCGGAAGCATTAGCCGGCCGCATCATCGACTGCAAATCGAAAATCGTGATCACCGCTGACGAAGGTCTGCGTGGCGGCAAGCGTACTGCATTGAAGGCCAACGTCGATTTGGCGCTGACCAACCCTGACACCGCCAGCGTGCAGAAAATCATCGTGTGCAAGCGCACCGGTGGCGATATTGCTTGGCACCAGCACCGTGATATCTGGTACGAAGACTTGATGAAGGTTGCGTCGAGCCATTGCGCGCCGAAGGAAATGGGCGCCGAAGAAGCGCTGTTCATTCTTTACACCTCGGGTTCCACCGGCAAGCCAAAGGGCGTGCAGCACACCACGGCTGGCTATCTTCTGTACGCGGCCATGACCCACGAGCGCGTGTTCGACTATCGTCCCGGTGAAGTTTACTGGTGCACCGCTGACGTGGGCTGGGTCACTGGCCACAGCTACATCGTCTATGGCCCGTTGGCCAACGGCGCGACCACCTTGCTGTTTGAAGGCGTGCCGAACTACCCGGACATCACTCGCGTGTCGAAGATCATCGACAAGCACAAGGTCAATATCCTCTATACCGCGCCGACTGCGATTCGCGCCATGATGGCCGAAGGCAACAAGGCGGTAGAGGGTGCGGACGGTTCAAGCCTGCGCCTGCTGGGTTCGGTGGGTGAGCCGATCAACCCGGAAGCCTGGAACTGGTATTACAAAACCGTCGGTAAAGAACGCTGCCCGATTGTTGATACCTGGTGGCAGACCGAAACCGGTGGCGTGCTGATTAGCCCATTGCCGGGGGCAACTGCCCTCAAGCCGGGCTCGGCAACTCGGCCGTTCTTCGGCGTGGTTCCTGCGCTTGTGGATAACTTGGGTAACCTGATCGAGGGTGCCGCTGAAGGCAACCTGGTGATACTCGATTCGTGGCCAGGCCAGGCACGGACCTTGTACGGCGACCATGATCGTTTCGTCGACACTTACTTCAAGACCTTCCGTGGCATGTACTTCACCGGTGACGGCGCACGTCGTGACGAAGACGGTTACTACTGGATCACTGGACGTGTGGATGACGTGCTTAACGTTTCCGGGCACCGGATGGGCACCGCCGAAATCGAAAGCGCGATGGTTGCTCACCCTAAAGTGGCTGAAGCCGCGGTAGTGGGTGTGCCACACGACCTTAAGGGGCAGGGCATTTATGTCTACGTCACCCTGAACGGTGGCGAAGAGCCGAGCGAAGCGCTGCGCCTGGAATTGAGAAATTGGGTGCGTAAGGAAATCGGCCCGATTGCTTCACCGGACTTTATCCAGTGGGCACCCGGATTACCGAAAACCCGCTCGGGCAAAATCATGCGCCGCATTCTGCGCAAGATCGCTACCGGCGAGTACGGCGCCTTGGGTGATATCTCCACCTTGGCAGATCCGGGTGTGGTTCAGCACTTGATCGACACGCACAAGACCATGAACGCCGCCTGATGTAGGGCAGTAAAAAGCGCCCCGCCCGGTGAAAGCCGCGCGGGGCGTTTTTGTGTAGATTATCCACAGGTATCTCGGCTTGCCTGGGCCAACGATATTTATCGACTGTTACCGGTTATCTGGGCAGGTAACTCAATGTGTAACTGCAGGGGAGTATTCCCGCCAGTTTCGTGTTTCTTTTGCTCAGTTGACCCCGTGGATAAAACTCAGAAATCGATTGTATAGGCTGGGCTAGAGCCTTCTCTAAACAAGCGGCGCGCTATTTGCTGTATTGACAGGTTTGCTGTTTCCCCGCTCCCCACGCTTTTTCAAAGCTGTCAATATTCCAAAGTTGTTTTCTCAGTGCATGTGTAACTAGTTGTCGCATTGAAGAAATATCGGCTTTGGACCTCCCGTTAAAATGCTCGGCATTCGCCCAAGGCGTCGCAGTCCCTGTTTCCTCTTTGTTCATTGAGCCTCTGGCTCACCCCCTGTCATTTGTCGGTTTATGCCGATGGAGCTCTAATAATGAAAAAACTCATGCTTCTCGGTGCCTTGGCGCTGTCCGTATTAGTGCAACCTGCGTTTGCTGATGAAAAACCGATGAAGATTGGTATCGAAGCGGCTTACCCACCGTTTGCCTCCAAGGCTCCGGACGGCAGCATCGTCGGTTTTGATTACGACATCGGCAATGCGCTGTGTGAGCAAATGAAGGTCAAGTGCACCTGGGTTGAGCAAGAGTTCGACGGCCTGATTCCTGCGCTGAAAGTGCGCAAGATCGACGCCATCCTTTCCTCGATGTCCATCACTGAAGACCGCAAGAAGTCAGTCGACTTCAGCAACAAGTACTACAACACCCCGGCCCGCCTGGTCATGAAAGACGGCACCGTGGTCAGCGCCAGCCTGGCGGAGCTCAAAGGCAAGAAAATCGGCGTGCAGCGCGGTTCGATTCATGACCGTTTTGCTCAAGAAGTCCTGAAGCCACTGGGCGCTGAAATCATGCCGTACGGCTCGCAGAACGAGATCTACCTGGATGTCGCGGCCGGTCGTCTCGACGGCACTCTGGCTGACGCAACGCTGTTGCAGGACGGCTTCCTTAACACCGATGCAGGCAAAGGTTATGCCTTCGCAGGTCCTGCATTCACCGACAGCAAATACTTCGGCGATGGCATCGGCATCGCTGTGCGCAAGGGTGACAAGGCTGATCTGGACAAGATCAACGCCGCCATCGTGGCCATTCGCGCCAACGGCAAATACAAGCAGATTCAAGACAAGTACTTCAATTTCGATATCTACGGCGAGTAACGCCCACGCGTCGTCACCGCCCGCAGTGGCGCACGCAGCAGCGGCTTGTTGATGCGCGCCATTGTTCAATCTCGTGCTTGAGGACTTGAATCATGTTGAAAGGCTATGGGGTTGTAATCCTCGATGGCGCATGGCTCACCCTGGAACTCGCCCTGTCGTCCATGGCTTTGGCTGTCGTTCTCGGGCTGATTGGGGTGGCGCTGCGTTTGTCGCCAGTGCGTTGGCTGGCGTGGTTGGGTGATCTGTATTCCACGGTAATTCGCGGGATTCCCGACCTGGTGCTGATCCTGCTGATTTTCTATGGCGGCCAAGACTTGCTGAATCGCATCGCACCGCTGCTGGGCTTCGACGATTACATCGACTTGAATCCGCTGGTAGCGGGCATCGGCACGCTGGGATTTATCTTTGGTGCGTACCTGTCGGAAACCTTTCGCGGGGCGTTCATGGCGATCCCCAAAGGACAGGCGGAAGCCGGCATGGCGTATGGAATGAGCGGCTTTAAGGTGTTTTTCCGAATTCTTGTGCCGCAGATGATTCGTCTGGCGATTCCGGGCTTTACCAACAACTGGTTGGTGCTGACCAAGGCCACGGCACTGATTTCAGTGGTCGGCCTGCAAGACATGATGTTCAAGGCCAAGCAGGCGGCGGACGCAACCCGTGAACCGTTCACCTTCTTTCTGGCGGTAGCAGCCATGTACCTGGTGATCACCAGTGTGTCGTTGCTGGTGCTGCGTTACCTGGAAAAACGCTACTCGGTAGGCGTTAGGGTGGCAGACCTATGATTTTCGACTACAACGTGGTCTGGGAAAACTTGCCGCTGTATTTCGGCGGCCTACTGATTACCCTTAAGTTATTGGCAATTTCACTGGTGTTCGGCCTGCTGGCGGCACTGCCACTGGGTTTGATGCGGGTTTCGAAAAACCCATGGGTGAACTTGCCGGCATGGCTCTACACCTACGTGATTCGCGGCACGCCGATGCTGGTGCAACTGTTTTTGATCTATTACGGACTGGCGCAATTTCAAGCCGTGCGCGACAGCTTCCTCTGGCCGTTACTGTCCAGCGCGACGTTCTGTGCGTGCCTGGCGTTCGCGATCAACACCAGCGCCTACACCGCGGAGATCATCGCCGGCAGCCTAAAATCCACCCCGGCGGGGGAGATCGAGGCCGCCAAGTCCATGGGGATGTCGCGCGCGAAAATGTATCGGCGGATCTTGCTGCCATCGGCCTTGCGCCGGGCGCTGCCGCAGTACAGCAATGAAGTGATCATGATGCTGCAGACCACCAGTCTGGCGTCCATCGTGACTCTCATCGATATCACCGGCGCGGCGCGTACGGTCAATGCCCAGTTCTATTTGCCGTTCGAGGCCTACATCACCGCTGGCGCGTTCTACCTGTGCCTGACCTTTATTCTGGTACGGCTGTTCAAAATGGCCGAGCGTCGCTGGCTGGGCTACCTCGCCCCGCGCAGGGCTTGAACCATGAGTCGTATTGAGCGCGTGCTCGGCAACCGTTTTGTGAGAACCCAACGATGAACAAACTTGAAGTCCACGACCTGCATAAAAGCTATGGCAGTCATGAAGTGCTCAAGGGTGTGACCCTGACGGCCAAAGCTGGCGATGTGATTAGCATTATCGGCTCCAGCGGCTCAGGTAAAAGCACGTTCCTGCGCTGCATCAATCTGCTTGAGCAGCCCAATGCCGGCAAAATCGTTTTGAACAACGAAGAGCTGAAGTTGGTGGCGAACAAGGATGGCGGCTTGAGAGCTGCCGACCCTAAGCAACTGCAACGCCTGCGTTCGCGGCTGTCCATGGTGTTTCAGCACTTCAATCTGTGGTCGCACATGACGGCCCTGGAAAACATCATCGAAGCGCCGATTCATGTGTTGGGCATGTCGAAGAAAGACGCGCTGGAAAAGGCCGAACACTACTTGGCCAAAGTCGGCGTCTCGCACCGCAAGCATGCTTATCCGGGGCACATGTCTGGGGGCGAGCAGCAACGTGTGGCGATTGCTCGCGCTTTGGCCATGGAACCTGAGGTGATGCTGTTCGATGAGCCGACATCGGCGCTTGACCCTGAATTGGTCGGCGATGTACTCAAGGTGATGCAGGCGCTGGCACAGGAAGGGCGAACCATGGTGGTGGTCACTCACGAAATGGGTTTTGCCCGTGAAGTGTCGAACCAGCTGATTTTTCTGCACCAGGGCCGGGTTGAAGAGCGCGGTAATCCACGTGAAGTGCTGATTAATCCGCAGTCAGAGCGTCTTCAGCAGTTCTTGTCGGGCAGCTTGAAGTAAACGAAACATTTTTGACGATGCCTTTAGCGCTAGAACAGGTCATGCTCCGCGTCACCGGATGACCTGGCTCCGCCCGATACACTGTGAGCGCACTGATGCTCGACCCACAACCGCCATCCGTTTCGGACTGTACGCTATGACTGCCCATCGAATAGGTTTCCTCATCTGGCCCAGCACCAAAGCCTTGACTCTGGCGCTGGCCGAGGAAGCCTTGCGTGTTGCACAGCGCGTCCATCCAGAAGTGGTTTACGAACTGCTGTTTCTGCAAGCTGAACCGCCCGTCGAAGGTGCCGCTTGGCAGTTACCGGGCGCGCCATGGGCTGGGCGTCTGGAGGGTTGTCAGAAGTTGTTTCTGCTGGCGGATGAACCTCCCGCGTCGATGACCTCGGCACTCAGTGCAGCCCTCAAACAACAGGTGCGTGCTGGGTGTGTGATTGGTGGCCTGTCCGCCGGGGTGTATCCATTGGCTCAGTTGGGTCTGCTCGACGGTTACCGTGCGGCGGTGCACTGGCGTTGGCAGGATGATTTTGCCGAGCGCTTTCCGAAAGTGATCGCTACCAGCCATTTGTTTGATTGGGACCGTGACCGGTTGACCGCCTGTGGCGGTTTGTCTGTATTGGACCTATTGCTGGCGGTGCTCGCCCGTGATCACGGCGCTGAGCTGGCCGGTGCAGTCTCTGAAGAACTGGTGGTAGAGCGAATTCGTGAGGGCGGTGAACGTCAGCGTATTCCACTGCAAAACCGTCTGGGCTCCAGCCATCCGAAGCTGACTCAGGCCGTGTTACTGATGGAAGCCAACATCGAAGAGCCGCTGACCACCGATGAAATCGCCCAGCACGTGTGCGTGTCCCGTCGCCAGTTGGAGCGGATCTTCAAGCAGTACCTTAACCGCGTACCGAGCCAGTATTACCTAGAGCTGCGCTTGAACAAGGCGCGGCAGATGTTGATGCAGACCAGTAAGTCGATTATCCAGATTGGTTTGTCGTGTGGGTTCTCGTCCGGGCCGCACTTCTCCAGCGCTTACCGCAACTTCTTTGGCGCCACGCCCCGGGAAGACCGCAACCAGCGCCGCAGCAGCAGCCCGTTCGAATTGTCGTCGGTGCCGTCTGAGCGCGGCTGATGCCTGAAATTTGTAAGAGCGGGCTTGCTCGCGATTGGCTTGATGCGGTGTCTCAGGAACACCGCGATCGTGAGCAAGCCCGCTCCTACAGTTTTTTGCGCCAGCTCGCGGGATCTACACATCAGAAACCTTTAAACTGCCTATTTCCGACGCTATATGTCGCATTGCCGAAAACTACCGAAAAACACGGTGAGGCGCTGTAACAAGTTGTCGCTTGGCGGCAAGGTCGGACTCAAATCAGTCCTTACAATCCTCCCATCGCTTGCCAGTTTCAGGCAGGTGCACCTCTTCAGGAGACTCCGATGTCCGTTGAGCATGCTCAGGTGCAACGCACCGATTTTGACCAGGTTATGGTCCCCAACTATTCGCCAGCGGGCTTTATCCCCGTGCGCGGTGCGGGTTCCCGCGTCTGGGATCAGTCGGGTCGCGAACTGGTCGATTTTGCTGGCGGCATCGCCGTAAACGTACTCGGCCACGCCCACCCGGCGTTGGTCAGCGCGCTGACTGAGCAAGCCAATACGCTGTGGCACGTGTCCAACGTGTTCACCAACGAACCGGCCCTGCGTCTGGCGAAGAAGCTGGTTGCCGCCACGTTCGCCGATCGCGTGTTCTTCTGTAACTCGGGCGCCGAAGCCAACGAAGCCGCGTTTAAATTGGCGCGTCGGGTCGCTTTCGACCTGTATGGCTCGGAAAAATACGAAATCATTGCCGCGATTAACAGCTTTCACGGCCGTACCTTATTCACCGTAAACGTTGGCGGTCAGTCCAAGTATTCCGATGGGTTTGGCCCGAAAATCGTCGGTATCACTCACGTTCCGTTCAATGATCTGGACGCGTTGAAAGCAGCTATCTCCGATAAGACCTGCGCTGTGGTGTTGGAGCCAGTACAAGGCGAGAGCGGCGTGATTCCCGGTGAATTGGCCTATTTACAAGGCGCTCGGCAACTGTGTGACGAGCACAATGCACTGCTGGTATTCGACGAGGTGCAGAGCGGCATGGGGCGTTCGGGCGAACTGTTTGCCTACATGCATTACAACGTGATCCCGGACATCCTCACCAGCGCCAAGAGCTTGGGCGGCGGTTTCCCGATTGCTGCGATGATGACCACCGAAAAGCTTGCCAACCACCTGACCGTCGGCACCCACGGCACTACCTATGGCGGCAACCCTTTGGGCTGCGCGGTGGCGGAAGCGGTGATCGACATTGTTAATACTCCAGAAACACTGGCCGGCGTGAAAGCCAAACGTGCGTTGTTTCAAGCGCGTCTGGAACAGATCGGCAAGCAGTACGGCATGTTCACCCAAGTGCGTGGTTTGGGGTTGTTGATTGGTTGCGTGCTTAAC
>NZ_JAMFRV010000378.1 GCF_026224925.1 Pseudomonas sp.
CGTAAAAAGTATCACGGTCGTATTTGGCGAGCGGCAACTCATGCTCAAGGCGCTTGACTAGATCAGGGTTCGAGGTGAAGTAGCGACCAAACGCCACGGCATCGGCGTCGCCGCGCGTCAGTATCTGATTGGCTGTTTCGCCAACAAAGCCGCCTGCCGCGATGATCGGACCGTTGAATATTTTGCGAAGCGTTGCCGAAGCAACTGGTGCTTGAACGCTCGGATCTTCGTCGTCATGATCGCCCACGATGCGCGGCTCAATAATGTGCAAATAGGCCAGATTGAAGCGATTTAGTTGCTCAGCTACGTAACCAAATATCGCTTGCGGATTGCTATCCCCAACATCACCGTGCTTGCCACTCGGCGAAAGGCGAACTGCGACGCGATCACCACCCCACACCTCGACAACTGCCTCGACTATTTCGATTAAGAAACGCGCCCTATTCTCGACCGAACCGCCGTAAGCGTCAGTGCGCTTGTTAGCTCCGTCGACGAGAAACTGTTCAATCAGGTAACCGTTCGCGGCGTGCAACTCAACGCCATCGACTCCAGCCGCCTTAGCGTTCTCAGCCCCCCTACGGAATTGTTCGACAAGGCCCGGAATTTCTTCAATTGCAATTTCACGGTGAGGAGATGCCTGAAAAACGCCACTTGGTGTGACGGCAACGCCACTAAAAGGCACAACTGATGGCGCCAAGGGTGTAGCGCCATCCGTAAGATCCACGTGGGCCATACGGCCACCGTGCCAGAGCTGGGCGAAAAAAATGCCACCCTTTTCGTGTACGGCGTCCGCCACCCTTTTCCAACCGGCGGTTTGCTCGTCGGACCAGATGCCTGGACTGCGGTAATAGACGCGCCCCCCGATCCCTACCGCCGGCCCTTCCGAGATGAGAAGACCACCGCGAGTGGCCCTCTGTGAATAATATTCGACCATCAGATCACCGGGGACATCGCCCTCTTCGGACCGCATACGGGTCATGGGCGCGTGCACCACGCGATGAGAAAGGTTAAGTGCACCGAGTTTTACTGGGGAGAAGAGCTTTGACATAGTTACCTCGATAAAATCAACAGAAGACAAATCGCAGTTGCTACTGGCCTTAAATCGCTATTGGCTTGAACGTCCTAGTTTGTCTGGATAGCACCGGCACGTACCCGGTAAGCCACTCACCCGTGCTTACCGCCAACATGGGGCGGAAAACGGGCACGAACGGTCCGAGGCCTTTTTCGTGTATCCACCTAAACGCCCTTGGCTAGTTTCTATTTGCCGATGGACACCGAATGCCGCCCGAAAAAATACGTACGTACACATTTTGCATGCAGACAATATGTACGACCACCTTTTTATGTCAAGCGATTTCAGTTTGACCGAGACATGCAATACGCCTCTGATTCAAAGGAGTGGAGTCTCGGGTCAAGCTGGTCCGTCGCTCCTGATGGGATTCAATCTCGATGACAGGATGATCCCCCTCTGACGAACATGCTCATGGCTGCGGTGGATCAGGTGTACCCGCAGGAGCGGGCGTGGTGGGGGTATGGCATGAGGGCGGTAGGATTAATCCGAGGTGACTTCTCTTTATTCCCCATAAGTTTCACTTCGGCGTCATCAGTTCGTCGAGCTGCGACAGGAACAGCTTGAGAATCGGTGAGGTGTTCGACTTGCTGTAGCCCAGCGCTATATCGATCATCGGTGCTTCGCCCTCCAGCGGACGGCTGACGACAGCCAACGGCAATAGGTTCTTGGCGTAGGCAGGCATCAGCGCCAGTCCGCGGGTGGACGCGACCAGGGACATGGCCATCGCCAAATTGTCCACGCCGTGATCCCATTTTATGTCGAGCCCTGAGCGACGGAGATAGTCCTCGGTGACGGCGCGCAGCACAGTGGCTTTGTTCGAGCCGCCGATGAAAATTTCACCCACGAAGTCTTGCGGACGTATTGTTTCGCATGCGGTGAGGCGATGGTCGCTCGGCATCAGCACGATGAGTGGCTCCCGGTCCACCACCTGATATTCCAGGTCGTAATCTGACTCCACACGCAGGAAGGCCAGGTCCAGCCGGCCGCGCGTGAGCGCTTCGGCGAGGTCCGGTGAATAATCACTGGAGACCATGACCTGGATGTTGTTCATTTCATTGCGCAGCACGTGCATTGCTCGCGGCAGCCAGTTCATCTCGTGCCCGGTTTGGAAGCCAATGGCGAATGTCTTCCTCGTCGGTTGCGCCGCCCTGCGTGCCGTTTCGACCGCAGCATCGACCTGCATCAGCGCCAGGCGAGCGTGGTCGAGAAAGGCTTTGCCTGCAGCGGTCAGCTCAACGCCATGAACACTGCGCGACAGCAACTCGACCCCGACGTGATTTTCCAGATCCCGGATCTGCCGGCTTAACGAAGGTTGCGAGGTGTGCAGTCGTTTCTCGGCTGCTTCCGTCAGGCTACCCGTCTCGGCGACGGCAATGAAATATCGAAGATGTCGCAGTTCCATAGCGCCCTCATGCCTGCCAGGTATGCCCCCAGCTTACAAAGTCTTTTTCAATTTCGCCACAAGCCCCTAACTTTCTGGCCATGACGGCGCCATGAAAATCTTCCTTGCGCCGAAAGTGGTCGTCCATCCATACGCCACAAGTCATGCCTGACAGGAGCTGAAAAATGAGCAAGTCCGTTATTCTGATCACCGGAGCCCTCTCCGGCATCGGCCGCGCCACCGCCATCGCCTTCGCGAAGAAAGGTGAGACGGTGGTCGTTTCCGGTCGGCGTGATGAAGCCGGCAAGGCACTCGCTGAGGAATTGCGCTCCTTCGGTTCGGAGGCTGAGTTCATCAACGCTGACGTCCGCAAGGAGGATGACGTCCGCGCTCTGGTTGACAAGACCGTCGCGCGGTTTGGCCGTATCGATGTCGCGGTGAACAACGCAGGGACCGAAGGCCAGGTTGGTCCGATCGTGGATCAGACGGCGGAGTCCTATGCCGCGACGTTCGACACCAATGTGCTCGGCGTGATCCTGAGCATGAAGCACGAGGTGCGTGCCATGCAGGCCCAGGGGAGCGGTAGCATCATCAATATTTCCTCGACCTACGGGCACAAGGGCGCGGCCTATGCCTCGATCTATGTCGGCGCCAAGCACGCTGTCGAAGGCATCACTAAGTCGGTGGCGCTCGAACTTGCAGCGTCGGGCATTCGTGTGAATGGGGTCTCACCTGGCCCTACAGACACCGGCATGCTGACCCGCTTCACCGGCACGGCGGAGAACAAGGCGGCCCTGGTAGCGCAGGTTCCGCTGGGCCGACTCGGCCTCTCGGAAGACCTTGCCAAAGCGATCGTCTTCATCGCATCGGACGAGGCTTCATTCATCACCGGCCATATCCTCAACGTCGACGGCGGTCACACCGCTAACTGATCCTGATCGGGCGTAGAGATTTACTCCGCGCCCGACTAAGGGGGTCACCACCCGTGAGAACCTCCATGACTCAGCACAACCATCAGACCGCGCCGACGCAGTTCGTGGACGCAGCGGGTACCCGGTTTGCCTACCGACGCTTCGGCAAATCAGGCGAGGTTCCACTCGTCCTCAATATGCATTTCACCGGTACTATGGATCACTGGGATCCTGCGGTGACAGACGGACTGGCGCACGACCGCGAGATAATTCTGTTCAACAACGCAGGTATCTCCAGCAGTTCAGGGAAGGTGCCGAACTCAATCGAGGAAATGGCAACCAACGCTGTGGCCTTCATCAAAGCGCTCGGCCTCACACAGGTTGACGTACTGGGCTTTTCGCTCGGCGGCCTGGTCGCGCAGGAAGTGGCGCTGGCCGCTCCAGCACTCGTACGACGGCTAATTTTGGTGGGGACCGGACCGCGCAGCGGTGACGGCATGGCCTCGTTAACGCCCGAGGCGCAGGAGATCTTTGGCGCGACCTACAACGAGCCTGATCACTTGTGGCTCAGGGTGTTCTTCACTTCATCCCAAGCCAGCCAAGCAGCAGGCCGTGCTTATCTCGAACGCTTTCGACGGCGCACAGTGAATCGCGACCCAGACGTCAGTGACAAGGTCGCACCTGCGCAGATTGAGGCGCTGACCAAGTGGGGCGCACCAAGTGAGGCACCCTTTGATTACCTGAAGGCGATCAAACAGCCAACTTTGGTCGTCAATGGTGATAACGATGTGATCATCTACTCGGTGAACTCTTCGATCTTACAGCGCCACCTGCCGAACGCGCAGTTGATCTTCTATCCGGATGCCAATCACGGCTCGCAGTATCAATACCCCGAGCGCTTTGTCGGGCACGTTTCCCTGTTCCTTTCTGAAGATACCGGGCAGGCCTAAACCTGGCTCCGGGATTCAAGATCAAGACCAAGGGATGCTTCTCATGACCCGCCTCTTCGGCAAGACCGCACTCGCCACTGGTGCCTCTCGCGGCATTGGCCGTACCAATGCACTTGCACTAGCAAAAGCCGGAGCTCAAATGCTCATCCACTACAGCAGAGGGGAAAAGGAAGCGGCTGCGGTGGTTAACTACTTCGCAGCAGTCCTCGGCGAGCGTGGTACTCACGTCAACGCCATTGCTTCGGAGGGGATCGAGGCCGAACGCTCCAGTCCCTTCAGTAGCACTGCTAGCGGTGAACATATGCCGACCATGCCCGCCCATCTTTGCACTACAAAGCCTGAAGACATCGGCGAGGTTGTGGTTTTTCTTGCCTCTAACGGTGCGCGCTGGATCTCCGGCGAGACGCTGCATGTCGATAGCGGCTCTAAGCATTGAACGCTGGCTTCGAGCTACGCGTACTTAACAGGAGAAAGCAAATGTCTACTCAGTCCGTTGTTCTCATCACAGGCGCCCTGACCGGCATAGGTCGAGCAACCGCTATCGCCTTCGCGAATGAAGGCGCCAACGTTGTCGTTTCCGGACGACGTGAAGAAGAAGGTCAGAAACTGGCGGCCGAGCTCCGTGCACTCGGCACCGAAGCGGAGTTTCTGATTTCCGACGTGCGTCATGAAGATGAGGTACGCAACCTTATCGATGCAACTGTCAAACGCTTTGGCCGGCTGGATATTGCGGTTAACGCGGCGGGCATAGAGGGGCAGTCCATCGCTGTTACGGAGGTGACGCCCGAGAATTATGCGGCAACTTTTGACACCAATGTGCTGGGCACTTTCCTCAGTGTGAAACATGAGATGAGGGTGATGTTGGCGCAGGGTAGCGGGAGCATCATCAACATTTCGTCAACGATGGGCGAACGTGGTGCGGCGAATTTGTCCCTCTATACCGCCAGCAAGCATGCCGTGGAAGGTCTGACCAAGTCGGCTGCTCTTGAGGGGGCAGCATCCGGTGTGCGGGTCAACGCAATTGCCCCTGGACCGGTTCAGACAGCGATGCTCGACCGGCTGACCGGTACGGCCGAGCGCAAAGCCGCTTTCCTGATGAGTGTTCCACTAAAACGTGCTGGAGCCCCGGAAGAGATTGCCGACGCCATTGTGTTTGTCGCATCCGGTAAGGCGACTTTCATTACAGGCCAAATCATTCGAGTCAACGGCGGGAAGACCGCTTCATGACCCATGCTCGTCACCATGCTAGCGATGGCTCGGAGTTCTGAGTTTTGCTACCGGCATAAAAGAGTATCTGCTATGCCCATCGTCTAAGGAAATCAAGCTATGTCCGCCAATACACCAAAACTCTATCAGTCCGCGGGCTCACCCAACTCGCGGCGCGTGCGCATTTTCCTCGCAGAGAAAGGCTTGTCTATTCCGCTCGTCCCGGTCGATCTAGGTCAAGGTGAACAGCATTCCAAGAACTACAGTGCGATCAACCCGCGCCGAGTCGTTCCGACCCTGGTGCTCGAAGACGGCACCGCCATCGGTGAGGTGCCTGCCATCATCCGATACCTTGAAGAAGCCTATCCACAAACTCCGTTGCTCGGCGAGACCGCAAAGGAAAAGGCCTTAGTTACGATGTGGGAGCGGCGCGCCGAACTGGAAGGTTTCGCGGCCGTCATGGAGGCTATCCGCAACGCTGCACCAGGCCTGAAGGGGCGTGCGATTGCAGGCCCCTATGACTACGAGCAGATTCCAGAATTAGTCGAGCGCAGCAAGCTACGTGTGAAGAACTTCTTCGCTGACCTTGATGCTCGCTTGGCTGAGGTCCCGTTCGTAGCAGGTGATCGATATTCGGTAGCCGACATCACGGCCTTAGTCGCCGTGGATTTTGCGGCTAAAGCGATCAGCTTCCCCATACCGGAGGAACACGTCGCCCTGAAGCGCTGGTATGACCAAGTTTCAAAGCGCGAGAGCGCGTCGGTCTAACGACAAGCGAGAATTTGCGAGTCGACTTTCCGCGTCTCTTTTTGGACGGTGCAACGCGCCACCTTAAGTGGCAAGCAATGCGAGGAAAATCAATATGAGCATCAAGACCACCCCGGAGCAGAACAAAACACTCGTACTAGAGGCCTTTGACACGCTGTTCAACAAGAGAGATTACAAGGCGGCCACACGCTTTTGGTCGGACACGTACATCCAGCACAGCGCGCATATCGAACCTGGACGCGAAGGCCTGTTTGCCTTGATCCGCAGTGTGCCTGACACCCTGCATTACGAGCATCAGCTTATCGTCGCAGAAGGCGACTACGTCATCGTCCACGGGCGCTTCTCCGGCACCGGTCGACCCGTTGCCTGGATCGCGGCCGATGTTGTCAGGATCGAAGACGGTCTGCTCGCCGAACACTGGGACGTCTTGCAGGACGAAGTTAGCAGTGCCGAGTCCCAAAGCGGGCGGCCTATGTTTGGCGACGCCTTTCCCACCTGAATTAAGAGGACTGATTATCATGAAAATCCCCGGCCCCGATCATCCCATCACCATTACCCCATTCCAGGGGAGCGTCACTGTTCGATTCAATGATGTCGTCGTCGCGCAGACCGACAAAGCAGTAAGACTCGAAGAGGCCAAATATCCAGCGGTTTTTTATATCCCGAGATCCGACATTCGGGTTGAGCATTACGCGCGCACCGAACATAAAACTCATTGTCCCTACAAGGGTGACGCCAATTATTTCGACCTGAGCGCCGGCGGAAAGACCGCTGAGAACGCGGTTTGGACCTACGAAGACACGTACCCGGCGATGGCGGAAATCAAGGAGCACGTCGCCTTTTATGCTGACAAGGTCACCTTCGAAATCGAAGGCACGCAGGGCTGAATACAGCACTTGCGAGCAGTCACGCATCATCGCTATTCGGGGCGGGATGAGGGGTACAAGCACCTCCCCGGCCCGGCTATGGAAAAACGTTCGAAGCCCTGCCTCCTCTGAAAATACCAGAGATATTGATAGATCAGCGCAACGGCGATTCACCGGAGATAAAACCTGATGACCAGCATCGTAAGCGAGCTTCGCGACCTCCCCGCCATCAGCGCGTACCTCAAGCGCTACCAGATTATTCGCGGTCGGACGGAGAGCCTGATTGCACCGCTCAGCCCTGAAGACATGGTCGTCCAGTCAATGCCAGATGCCAGCCCCGCAAAGTGGCACATAGCGCACACCACATGGTTTTTCGAGACGTTTGTGCTGGCCGAAAACGTCGTTGACTACCAACCGTTCGATTCGTCGTTCGGTTACCTGTTCAACTCCTATTACGAAACCATCGGCCCCCGTCATCCCCGACCACAACGCGGGTTGATGACGCGTCCGACCGTGGACAAGGTGCTGGACTATCGCAAGCATGTCGATGAACACATGCATACCTTATTAGCGTCAGAGTTACCCGACGGTACTGCCGAATTGATCGAGCTGGGTCTAGCCCATGAAGAGCAGCATCAAGAGCTGTTGTTGATGGACATCCTGCATTTGTTCAGTACTTCTTCTCTCAAGCCAACCTATGACCGGAGCTGGTCCGCAGACCTTTCCGGGCGTCGCGGCCAGTTCAAACCGCTCAATGGAGGATTAACCGAAATAGGTCACCAAGGCGAGGGCTTCGCCTTTGACAATGAAGGCCCTAGACACACCACGTACCTGCAATCCTTCGAGATCAGCGATCGCCTCGTGACAAACGGTGAATGGTTGGACTTCATGGCGGATGGCGGCTACAGCAAAGCCAGCCTATGGCTTTCAGACGGCTGGGCGGTCGTGCAGCAAAATGGCTGGGACGCTCCGCTCTATTGGCAGCATGACAACCAGGGCTGGCGTCAGATGACGTTGCGCGGGCTGGAAACCATTGACCCGACGGCTCCGGTGATCAGCATCAGCTATTACGAAGCTGCAGCGTTTGCCCAATGGGCTGATGCGCGACTGCCAACCGAAGCCGAGTGGGAAGCAGCCGCCGAAGCTGGTCTGCTGGAACAAGTCGATAACGTGGCCTGGCAATGGACACAAAGTGCCTACACCGCCTACCCGGGATTCCGTACAGCGGAAAGCGCGGTGGGTGAATACAACGGCAAATTCATGATCAACGTGATGGTGTTGCGTGGCGGTGCCAGCATTACTTCCCCCGGCCATGCTCGCTCGACCTATCGCAATTTTTTCGGCCCGGAGAAGCGCTGGATGTTCTCCGGATTGCGTTTGGCCCGTGATGCGCGTCAACCTGGCGCGGTGGACAACCACAACAGTGAGTTTGGTCGTGATGTCGTCTGCGGCTTGTCGACCCTGGTGAAAAGTCTGCCATCCAAATACTTCTACGATGCCGCGGGCTCCGAGCTGTTCGAAGCTATCTGCGAGACGGCCGAGTACTACCCGACACGTGCTGAAACCAGTCTGCTGACCCAGATTGCTCAACAGATCGCAGATGCGATTCCCGAGGGCGCGGCCTTGGTCGAATTCGGCAGCGGCGCTAGCGAAAAAACCCGCCTGCTACTCGACGCCGCGCCGCAGGTTGCGCTGTACGTGCCGATCGACATCAGCGCCAACGCGCTGGAGAAAGCCGCTGCCCGACTGAAAAAGCAGTACACGCAGCTGAAGATCGTACCGTTGATCGATGACTTCAGTCGTGCGTTGCAATTGCCGGCCGAAGCGACCGGACACACTTGTGTGGGGTTCTTTCCCGGCTCAACCATTGGCAATTTCACCCACGAGCAAGCGGTGAGGTTCCTGCGTTCGGCCCACGTATTGTTGGGCAATGAGGCGCATTTCATCGTTGGCGTGGATCTGGTCAAAGACGCCGATGTGCTGATCGCAGCTTACGACGATGCAGAGGGAGTAACCGCACGCTTCAACAAAAACCTACTGACCCGAATCAACCGTGAACTCGATGGTGACTTCAATATAGAGGACTTCGACCATCTGGCGTTGTGGAACGACACCGAGAATCGCATGGAGATGCACCTGGTGAGCCGCCGCGAGCAAGTAGTCAAGGTCGCCGGGCACACCTATCACTTTAGCGACGGCGAACGCCTGCACACCGAGAATTCGCACAAATTCACCATCGACTCCTTCACCAAACTGGCCGCGCATGCTGGCTGGTCTGTGAGCGGTTACTGGGTGAGCGAAACGCCGCACGTTGCGTTGTTCAACTTGAAGGCGTGATTTTTATGTGACCAACACGGGGGTGGATACCTTGTGCGGAAAAAACTTGCCATCGCCCGCCAGAACTTGCCGCCCACGTGGCATCTTCAACGAAGGTCCCGCCACTACAGCTCACTGAGATCAACTCTTTTATTCTTTCGATGATGCTTGGCATATAACGTGCGTAATCTCTCCTGCAATTCTAATTAAGAGGTGTTTATGGCAATTGGAAACATTGGTTCTTCATTGGTAGCTGTAGCGGGTCGCCCCATCACCGCTGACGATCTAAAAAATGTAAAGCCAGGAGTACTGGGCCAGGGAAAACCGATGAAGCCTCAGGACGTCGGAACTGGCAAAACGGGCGCGTCCTCGTTACTGTCGCCACTTACGGACGAGCAAAAAGCGGCCGCCAAGGCAGAAGATAAACAGCAGCAGGCCTTCGCAAGAATGAAAGTTGAAATGCGTGCTAAGAATGGTGTGGAGGCCTAACTAACATCCTTCGCAGACACGCCTGCCACACACAGATAAATTGAGCCAAAACTTGGACTGCTAGGTGGTTAAAGCCTTGAAGCCTAAGCCCTGTACCTACAGGGCTTAGGCCGTACAGCTTCAGTTTGACGCGAAGATAGTGGTAGTAACGGATGCATTCTCCAGCCCAGCCTCCAGTTGCTCCACGCGATCTAAGCGCACAAAGTAATAAAATTCGGACCCCAGTGTGTCGAAAAGCTCTCCATCGCGGCTTTATCCAAGCAGTTTCCTTTGCGCGACATGCTTTGCTTCAACTCTTTTTCTGCAGCCGAACTCAGTAAATTGATAGCTGGGTACTAGATTGCCCCCCCTTGTTAGTTCTGGAGTCGAAAATGAGCGCCCTTCTCTAATTACTTCGTGGACTGAGGGACGCTGATAGCCCTCCATGCATCCTTTAGGCAGTCGCACTCGGACGCGAAGAGACAGCGTCATACCAGTTTTTCAACGCAGGACGGCTCTCTCCGATGGCCACGCTTAAAGCGTGGGTGCCGAAATCGATGGTGACCAAGGCCGTAATATCCGCGACGGAAAAATGTGTTCCCGCTATGAATGGGACTTCAGTAAGGCGTTGGTTCAGATCGTCATAGAAATTACTGACACGGAGCTTGCTTCGATCAGCGAGTTCAGCGATCTGTTCATAGTTATGGGGGCCGGCAATAGCGCGCCCCTTCAGCGCAGGAACCGCATTCCGAACCCCCTCCATCACGCTGGCAAAGCCCTCTTGTTCAACTCGACGCTCCCACATAGTGATAAGCGCTTTACCTTTGGGCGTAGAGCCCAGAAGTGGTCTCGTCGAGTAACTTTCCTCAAAGTATTGAATGATGGCCGGCACCTCGCCGATTGATGTGCCATCAGCCAGCACCAAGGTGGGAACTACGCTTCGAGGATTGATCGCCCTATAGGCTTCGGAGAACTGCTCCTTAGCACCCAAGTCAACGGATACAAGCTCAACTTCTACGCCTCTCTCCGCCAAGTAAACCCTCACACGGCGTGAGTTAGGAGAGCCAGCGGAGTGATAAAGCTTGATTGATTCAGTAGTCATGAAAGAACCCTTTTCAGAGAAATTTTGCGTGGTCAACGGAGGCCAATATGGATGAGCGTATTTAAATCCGTCAAGCAAAGAAATTTGCTTGACTAGGAGAAATACGGTCGTACATATTGTTATCAGCCACATCCAGCTGACGCTGATGAAACGCCATCAGCGCTACCGGTATTCCTACGCATCAATGAGCAGTCCGGCGCCGACGCTGGGCAAAGGGGATTTATGAGTGACTCAGCAAAGAAGCTTTTTCAACCCGTGCAATTGGGAGGCATTGGTCTGGCGCATAGGGTGATACATGCACCAACCACCCGCCTGCGCTCGAACGCAGACGACAGCCCTAGCCCGATGATGGTTGAATATTATCGGCAGAGAGCATCCCAAGGCGGACTACTAATAACTGAGAGCGCTCACCCGTCCTTTGAGAGCCGCGGCTATCTCGGAGCACCAGGGATTTATACAGACGCACATGTAGAGGCCTGGCGCAAAATTGTCGATGCAGTCCATGCAGAAGGTGGCCGGATTGTCATGCAAATCGCTCACGATGGCCGACAATCTCACGTGGACTTGAGCAGGGGAAATGCTCCAATTGCCCCTTCTGTGGTTCCCTTTGAAACCACGGTGCTTACTCATAATGGATGGGTGCCGAACTCGCCACATCGAGCACTTGAGCTCCATGAGATTCCGGCCTTAATCCAGTCTTTTCGGGAGGCAGCCGCCCGAGCGAAGGAAGCGGGTTTTGATGGTGTTGAGTTGCACGGTGCCAATGGATATCTGGTTGACACCTTTCTTCAAGACGGTACGAACAAGCGCACGGATGCCTACGGCGGTACGCTCGAAAAACGTACCCGTCTTCCCCTTGAGTTGGTGGAAGCGTTTATTTCTGTCTGGGGAGCAGACCGAGTTGGTGTGCGTATATCTCCCAGTGGCCAATGGGGAGCTATTTCGGATAGCAATCCACAAGCCACCTTTGGCTACTTTGCGCAGCGTCTGGATACGTACGGGTTGGCCTATCTTCATGTTATTGAGCCACGTATCAAAGGCACAGAGGAGTTGGTCGCGGAGTTCATCCCGCCAATAGC
>NZ_JAMFRV010000030.1 GCF_026224925.1 Pseudomonas sp.
AGGCTCGTTCCAGTTCAAGTGGCAGCTACACACAAAGTACGTTGGGCCGCAGCCTGGGTAATTCTTCAGTCTCGTCTTCTGTCTCTCGCGGCGGTTTCGGCAGCCAGGCGACCGCCCGAAGTGGTTGGGGTGGTAAAAGCAGCGGCTCAAGCTTTGGCGGTTAACAGGAACGTTCTCCATGAAAAAAATCAGCATCGAAGAGCGCCCCGACTGGCGCGAAACCGCTGAGCGCGAGGGTTTCAATTTCCACACCATTGATGGCGAGCGCTACTGGGACGAGCGCGCCTACTACCAGTTCACCGAAGAACAGATCACCCGGGACATCGAAGCGCCGACCCAAGAGCTTCATGCAATGTGTCTGGACGTGGTGGAGCGGGTGGTGGAAAGCGAGGAGCTGTTGACCCGACTCGCCATCCCGCCAGCATTTTTCGATCTGGTCCGCACCTCTTGGAAAGAAGGGCATCCGCATCTGTACGGGCGCTTTGACTTCAGCTACGACGGCGTCAATCCGGCCAAGCTGCTGGAAGGCAATATGGACACGCCGACCTCCGCCTACGAGGCCGGTGCTTTTCAGCTCATCTGGCTTGAAGAGCAAATCGCACGCGGCGTTTTGCCTGCGCATGCCAGTCAGTTCAACTCGCTGGCGGAAGACCTGGTTCGGGCGTTCACTGCGATCAAAGAAGGTGGGCCGTTTTACTTCTCGGCCATGTCCGGCTCCAGTGAAGATCGGGGCACCACAGAATTTCTGCGCAAGATGGCCAAGCACGCGGGTATCAAAACGCGGCACATCGACATCGAAGACATCGGCCTGAATTCCCAGGGAAGGTTCGTCGACTTAGAAGGGCGCTGGATCGAACGAATTTTCAAGCTGCATGCGTGGGAACATGTGTTCCATGAGCCTCACGGGCAGGCCATTCCGGCGTGCGATACGCAGTTCATCGAGCCGGCCTGGAAATCGATTATTTCCAATAAAGGTATCCTGCCACTGCTCTGGGAACTCAACGAAGGGCATCCAAACCTGCTGCCATCCTTCGTCGACCAAGACCCGCGAGCCCCGGTCCCTAAAGGCTGGGTGCGCAAACCCTACTTCTCCCGTGAAGGCGCCAACATAGAAATCCGCACCCCTGGCGATCAGGTCATTTTCGAAGACGGCCCCTATAACGACGCCCCGTACATCCTGCAAAAATTCGCCCCATTGCCTCGCTTTGGTGACAGCTACACCCTTGTCGGTTCATGGGTCGTGGGCGACGCCGCGTCGGGCATAGGCATTCGCGAAGATGACAGTTTGATCACCAAAGACAGCAGCCGGTTTTTACCTCATGTGGTGATTGATTGAGGTGGGTTGGTGCGCACACGGTGATTGCAGGCCTGACGCCTTCGCAAGCAAGCTTGCTCCCACAGGTTTTGGGAGCAGCTTAGGCATTAGTGTTAGTGCTAGGTATCGCGCGGGTTCGGGATATTTTCAGCAGTGCTGCCCACACAAACACCCGCCAATGCCCCGATCCTGTGGGAGCTTGCCCTCACAGGTTTTGGGAGCAGCTTAGGCATTGGTGTTAGTGCTAGGTATCGCGCGGGTTCGGGATATTTTCAGCAGTGCTGTCACACGAACACCCGTCAATGCCCCCGATCCTGTGGGAGCAAGCTTGCTTGCGAATGGCGCGACGCGGTTCACCTGATCAGTCAGGTCAATCAATAAGCCGCGACCAACCCGTCCTTGCGTGGATCAGTCCCGCCAACATAGCCGTGGGCCGTGCGCTGGATAATTTGGGCACCGCCGAAGGCGAATACGCCGCTTGGGTCTTCGACGTCGATATCGTGGCCTTTGGCGCGTAACCCTTCAACCACTTGCGGGTCGAACGAACGTTCCACGGCGACCTTCAGGCCGGATTCGATTCTCCAGCGCGGGGCATCAGCGGCGGCTTGTGGGTTCTGTTTGTAGCGCAGGATGCGCATCATCATCTGCAAATGCCCTTGGGCCTGCATCGGGCCGCCCATCAAGCCGAATGACATCAACGGCGTACCGTCGGCGTTCATCACAAAACCGGGAATGATGGTGTGGAACGGGCGTTTACGCGGTGCGACGACGTTCACGTGCTCAGGGTCCAGGGAGAAACCCACGCCACGGTTTTGCAAGCTAATGCCAGTGCCAGGCACCACCACGCCAGAGCCAAAGCCCATGTAATTGGACTGGATGAACGAAATCATCATGCCGCTCTCGTCAGCAGCGGACAGGCACACCGTGCCGCCGGCTTTTGGCGAACCGTGGCCGGGGTTGGCAGCCTGTTCGGTGACCAACCCTGCGCGTGACATCAAGTAGGCGGAGTCCAGCAACTGCTCTGAGGCAAAGCGCATGTGGTCGTTATCAGCGACATGTTCGTTCAGGTCAGCCAAGGCCAGCTTCATGGCTTCCAGCACTGGGTGCACGGTTTCCAGGCTGTCCACCGGGTACTCGCCGACGCCCAGCGCTTCAATCATGGTCAGGCCGGCGAGGGTAGCGATGCCCTGGCCATTGGGTGGCAACTCGTGAACCACGGCGCCGGCATACGGCACTGACAAGGTTTCGATCCAGTCCACGGTGTGCGTCGCCAAGTCATCCAGACTCATGACGCTGCCGTTGGTAGTCGCGTGAGCGATGATCGCTTCAGCCAGTTCGCCACGATAAAACGCCTCGCCTTTGGTTTGAGCGATCAACTCCAGGGTACGGGCGTGATCTTTGAGGCGGATTTTTTCCCCGGCCAGCGGTGCTTTTCCGTCGGGCATGAAGCACTCTGCGAAACCCGGTTGTGATTTGAGCAGCTGCGCACCGCGACGCCACAGCTCGGCGATGATGGGTGTCACCTGATAGCCGTCACGCGCATAACCAATGGCCGGTTCGGCCAGTGTGGCGAAAGGCAGTTTGCCGTAACGCTCGGACAACTCGACCCACGCCGAGACGGCACCCGGTACGGTGACTGAGCCCCAGCCGCGTTGCGGCATTTCACTTTGGCCTGCGAAATGTTCAGGCGTCCAGGCTTGCGGCGAACGGCCGGAAGCGTTCAGGCCCTGAAGTTTCTTGCCGTCCCAGACGATGGCGAACGCGTCACTGCCGATACCGCAACCGGTGGGCTCGACCACGGTCAAAACCATGGCCGCCGCAATCGCGGCGTCCACTGCATTACCGCCACGGCGCAGCATGTCCAGGCCCGCTTGGGAGGCCAATGGCTGTGAACAGGCGACCATGTTGGTGCCCATCACCGGCGAACGCGCGGAAGCGTAGGGTTGGCTGTAGTTCAGATCATCGAACATAGAATCGTCTCTTTGGCAGAAGGTACGGAAGGTAGGGTTAGCCTTTGGGGTCCAGCGCGTCGCGCAAGCCATCGCCCAGCAAGTTGAAGCACAAGACTGTGAGGTAAATCGCCACGCCCGGCGCAATGGACATCCACGGCGCTTGCTCCATGAAATTTTTCGCGGTGTTCAGCATTGATCCCCAGGACGGCGAGGGCGGTTGCTGGCCCAGGCCGAGAAACGAAAGGCTGGCTTCCGCAAGAATCGCCGAAGCGATAGTCAGTGTGGCCTGCACCACCAGCGGCGACATTACGTTGGGCAGCACATAACGCAGAATGATCCAGCGGTCCGGCAGGCCGATGGCCCGGGCACCTTCGAGATAATCCTCGTGCTTGATCGACAGTACTTGGCCGCGGGTCAGCCGGGCGAAAATCGGCATGGCGGACAGACCAATAGCAATCATGGCATTGCTCAGGCTTGGGCCCAGAAAGGCTCCTAAGGCGATGGCCAGGACCAGGAACGGGCAGGAAAGCAGTGCTTCCATGATTCTCGAAATCAGTGCGTCCAACTTGCCACCGAAGTAACCCGCCACCAGGCCCAACGGCACGCCAATCAGCATGGCAATCGCTACCGAAACGCCACCGGCCAGCAACGAACTACGCGCCCCCCACAGCAGTCGCGAGAACAGGTCGCGGCCCAGTTCGTCGGTGCCAAGCCAATAGATCAACGAAGGCGCTTTGCGCACCGCGAGAAAGTTGGCTTTAAGCGGGTCGTGGGGCGAGATCCATGGCGCGAAAGCAGCGGCAAGGATAAACAACAGCAACACGGCCGCGCCCAACACTGCACCCTTGTTGGCGAGGAATTTTTTGACGAAGGGCGAACGGCTGCGCGGCTGCAGCGCACTGAGGGTGACGCTGGCAATGGCGGTCATGAAGCATTCCTCAAACGCGGGTTGATCATGCGGTAGAGCACGTCAGCGAGTAAATTCAGCAGCAGAAAGCCGATCGCTACGCACAGCACCACGCCTTGTACAACGGCGTAATCTCGATTGAACACCGCGTCGACGATCATCTTGCCGAAGCCTGGAATGCTGAACACCTGTTCGGTCAGCACTGCGCCGCCGAGCAATTCGCCAAAGAGCAAGGTGGTCAGCGTCACGATGGGCATCAACGCATTACGCAGTGCGTGCTTGAGGATCACCGTGTGCGGGAGCAGTCCCTTGGCCCGGGCGGTGCGCACGTAGTCGGTGCGCAGCACTTCGAGCATGGCGCTGCGGGTGTGGCGCATGAGAATTCCTGAGAGCCCGGCGCCCAGCACGAAGGCGGGCAGGATCAATGTCTTCAAGTTTTGCCCGAAGTCCTCACCCATGGGCACGAAGCCTGAGGCAGGTAACCAGTGCAGCTTCACCGCGAAGATCATGATCAACAGCAATCCTAGCCAGAAGTGCGGAATGGATATCCCTGACAACGCGACGATGTTCGCCCCGTAATCCACTGCCGTGCCTTTGCGCACGGCGGAAATAATTCCCGTAGGGATGCCGATCAACAGCGCAATCAGCAGGGCGAATACGGCCAGTTCCAGCGTCACCGGTAACTTCGATGCCAGCAGCGTAGTCACGGGTTGTTCGGTGCGCAACGAGGTACCGAAGTCACCCTTAAGCACGTTGCCGACCCAGTTCAGGTATTGCAACGGCACAGGATCATTGAGTCGGTACTTGTCGCGCAGGTATTCCATTACTGCTGGGTCTCGCTCTTCACCGGCCATTGCCAGCACCGGGTCGCCCGGCAGCAGTTTCTGCAGGGTGAAGACGAACAACGACACCAGAATCAGCGTTGGAATCGCACTGAGCAGGCGTCGCAGGATAAACATTAGCATGCCGAACCCCCGAGAATATGCCCGTCAATCACGGCTTGAATGCAACGTCGGCCAGACGAATAAGGCCGTCTGGATTGGGCACGAAACCGGTCACGTTGTTACGCATGGCGATGATTCGCGGGTCGAAATACAGGTAGGCGGTCGGTACTTCATCGGCCAGCAAACGCAGCACTCCGTTGTACAACGCCTGGCGTTGCGCCACATCGTTGACCGTACGCGCTTTGTTCAGTAGTTCGTCCATTTTTGGGTTGCAATAATGACCGTCGTTTTGACCGCCTTTGCAGGACGCGAACGGATGAATATCACCGTCCGGATCAGGACGCCCCGACCAGGCGCTCATGCCAATCTGGAAGTTACCGCTTTGCTGTTCGCTGAGCAGGGTGGCGTATTCAGTGGCCACCAACTTGACGTTGAAACCGGCTTCACCGGCCATGGCCTGAATGATCTGGCCGACTTGTTGTGCGATAGGGTTGTTGGCAACTTTGAGCTCTACGTCCAGGGGCATTTTTACCCCTGCTTCGGTGAGCAGCGCTTTGCTTTTTGCCACGTCGCGTGTGGGAATCGGCAGTTCCTTGTCGTAGTACGGGCTGTTTTTCGGGAACGGTTGCGCGCTCGGTGCGTACAGGCCTTCGAACACCACCTGATTGATCGCGTCGCGGTCGATAGCCAGTTCAAAAGCTTTGCGAACGCGCTTGTCCTTGCCTATCGGTGTATTGGCTTTTTCGCCGTTGGCCACGTTGAACATCAGCTGCATGTAACCCAGGCCGGGCGTGTTGTAAATCGTCAGATGGCTGTCGGCCTTTGCGGTCTTTACATCGGTGGGCGCGACCCGTTCGATGATGTCCAGGTCGCCGGAGCGCAAGTTAGCCAGACGCACCGAGGTATCCGGGATCGGCAGGAATATTACTTTGTCGAAGTGGTACGCCTGCTTGTTCCAATAATTGTCGAAACGCGCCAGCACGATGCGATCCTGCTGCACACGCTGGACAAATTTATACGGACCGGAACACACCGGATTGCTGGCGAATTCACCTTGGGCGGCTTTGGGCGCGAGCATCATCCCGGCGCGGTCCGACAGCTGCGAAATCAGCGTCGCGTCGGGTTGTTTGAGCTTGATGGCGACGGTTTTTGCATCGATCACCTCAACGCTGTCCACCGACAACAGCTCGCTCTTGCGCAAAGAGTCAGGGAGGATGCGCGCACGGTCCAGGTTGAACTTCACTGACGCCGCATCGAACAGTTCGCCATCGTGGTAAGTCACGCCGTCGCGCAGTGTCAAGGTCAGGGTCTTGCCGTCCTCGCTCCAGTTCCACGCCGTGGCCAGTTGCGGCACGTAGGTCAGGTCCGGCGCGACATCCACCAGTTTGTCGCAGAGTGCGGTGTACACCAGTCGGCCCGAATACGTACGCGAGCGATGCGGGTCGAGGACATCGGGGTCGTCCTGAATACCGATGCGCAGGGTGGATTCAGCAAAGGCGGCGTTGGCGGCCAGCAACAACAACGTTCCTGTCAGTAGGCGTGCGACTTTCATGTCTGGCTCTCCATCGATAGGGATTGATGAGTCTTGAACAGGTTCAGGCGCTGGGTGTAGGCCGCGCTAGGTGTCGGAAGGATCAGAGTGCCGCTCCCGGCATTGGCGATTTCACGCCAGAAATGGCACGCAACCTGGCGCGTGGTCTCGACGGTTTGCATGACTGGCACGGCTTCTTTGCACAACGCGCGGGCATGCGGGCAACGGGTATGGAAGCGGCAGCCCGAAGGTGGTCGGCTAGGGCTAGGCATGTCGCCGCCGAGCACCGGGCGCGGGTGGCGCAAATCAGGATGGCTGACGGGGACAGCGGCCATCAGTGCCTGGGTGTAAGGATGCAATGGCGTTTCGAACAGCGCATCAACCGGCGCCAGTTCAACGATTTCCCCGAGATACATCACCGCCACCCGATCACTCATGTGCCGGATCACCGCCAGCCCATGGGCAACGATCACCAGGGTCAGGCCGAATTGATGTTTGAGGTCTTCCAGCAGATTGACCACTTGTGCCTGCACCGACACGTCCAGTGCTGACACCGGCTCGTCACCGAGGATTAGCCGTGGCTGCGAAGCCAGCGCGCGGGCGATACCAATGCGTTGGCGCTGGCCGCCTGAAAACTCATGGGGATGGCGTGCCCCGTGCTCCGGAGCAAGGCCCACGGTGCGCAGCAGTTCGGCGACTTTGGCCTGACGGTCGCTGCCGCTGGCTTCGCTGTGCAGCCAGATCGGCTCGCCGATAATTGATTCCACGGTCATGCGCGGGTTCAGCGATGCGAAGGGGTCTTGAAAGATGATTTGCAGGTCGCGGCGCACCTGACGCAGCTTGTCCGGCGCCAAGTTGGCGAGGTTACGACCTTCGTAGATCACATCCCCAGCGGTGGGCTGTAACAGATTCAGTAGCAAGCGGCCCAAGGTTGATTTTCCGGAACCGGACTCGCCCACCAATGCCAGGGTCTCGCCGGTGCGCACGGACAACGAGACATTATTAACGGCTTGTACCGGTGGCTTCTTGCGCTGGAATAAACCGCTTTCCACTGCAAAATGTTTGCTCAGGCCGACGCCTTCGAGGATCGGTTTCGGTGTCGAGCGTTCGAGCAAAATATTGTCTACTTTTTTACGTTCCGACGGGATCATGCGCTGGCTCCCACATGCAATTCCAAGGGCACGCGGATGCACGCTGCGAAATGCCCCGCTGACAGTTCGAGCAACGCTGGACGGGCATCGCGACAGGCCTGAATCACAAACGGGCAGCGTCCGGCAAAGCGGCAGCCGTCAGGCATTTCTGCGGGAGTAGGCACGCGGCCGTTGATGGTCGCCAAGCGTCCTTCGCGGGGGCCAATGGACGGCATAGAACCCATCAAACCGATGGTGTATGGGTGCTGCGGGTCGTCGAACAAGGTCTTGACCGAGCCGCTTTCCACCACCTGCCCGGCATACATCACCATGACCTCGTCGGCGACCTCCGCGACGACGCCCAGATCATGGGTGATCAGAATCATTGCGGTACCGGTCTCGGCTTGCAGGTTGGCGATCAGAGAAAGAATCTGCGCTTGAATCGTCACGTCCAGCGCGGTAGTCGGCTCGTCGGCGATGATCAGCGCCGGATCATTAGCCAGGGCCATGGCGATCATTACCCGCTGGCGTATGCCGCCGGACAGTTCATGGGGATACGCATCGAGACGTTGTGCTGCGTCCGGTACACGGACCTTTTCCAGCATCTCCAGTGCGCGCTGCCGTGCAGCCTTGGCGGACAAGCCTTGATGACGGATCACGCTTTCGGCGATCTGCTCGCCAATGGTAAACACCGGGTTCAGCGAGGTCATGGGCTCTTGGAAAATCATCGCCATGCGGTTGCCTCGAACGTCGAGCAGGCGCTGTTCAGGCATGCCCAACAAGGCTTCGTTCATAAGACCTGAGGCGCTGGCAGTGACGTTGGCGGTGTCTGGCAGCAGGCCCATTAATGCCATGGACGTCACGCTCTTGCCGCAGCCGGACTCACCGACAATCGCCAGCGTTTTACCCGCCTGCACCGAGAAAGAGACTCGGTCCACGACGTTGGCTGGCGCGCCGGGAAAACGCACGGTCAGGTCGCTGACGGTGAGTACTGGCTGGCTCTGGTTCGGGCTCATAAGCTCGCCTCGAGGTCTTGATGGATAACGTGATCCAGCGCTTGTTGCAGTCCGCGCAAATGCCCACGCATGGCGGTTGCGGCCTTGATCGGGTCGCGGCTTTCGATAGCACTGACAATGTCGTCATGGTCGTGGCTGTAGGTAGTGAGACGATCGGCATTGCGCGCCCGCTGACGCAGATCTCGCCACATCGGATCGAGGCGGATCGCGTCGAGCATTTCGAAGATATCCAGCATCAGACGGTTGCCCGCCGCTTCGGCAATCCCGCGGTGCAAGGCACTGTCCCAGAGTTCAAGTGCTTGCGGGTCGATCTGCTCGGCATCCTGCTGATGCGTAGTGCGCTCGGCCAGTCGCCGCAGAATCGCCATCTGCTCGCCGTTGGCCCGAACCGCTGCCAACGAAGCGAGGGCGGGTTCCAGGTGCAGCCGGGCTTCCATCACTTCACTAAAATTGGTTCGTCCGGAAAGTCGGGCAAAACTCAGCGATGCGCTGGGCGGCGTCGGGCCGACAAACGTGCCCTTACCTTGGCGCCGCCAGATCTGGCCTTCGGCTTCCAGCACCGATAAGGCGCGACGAATCGCCCGTCGGCTGACCCCGAAATCCGCCGATAGATCGCGCTCGGTCGGCAACGCCCGCTGGGGAAACGCCGCATGCTGCGCCACCATCTGCCGCAAGGCATCTAGGGCCATCTTCGACGAGTTGTCAGAGGTTGAGTCAGGGTCGAACCGTTGCATCGTGGTCACTCGCGCCAGGTCGAAGAAAGGTCGTCAGATCAACTGTTGGGCAGATCCGAGTGTCTAATGGCGAGTGCAATTGCGATGCCAATTGAAATTGGTTCGCCATGATTGCGCACACTGGGTCTTGGCAATCAGTGGCGGTGACGTCGGGCGGGCCAATGGCTAATGGTTCGAGGAGTTGGTTCGGAGTAACGATTCAGAATTGGTTCGCAAGAGCGCGAACCAATTTTTGGCGATGGACTACGGTTGTGCCTTTTTTTGGGCGGGGAATGCGTTGGGGTGGGGCAAGATCAGTTTCAGTAACATGCAGCGGTTTGTGTCAGCGCATTTCTAATGCGTTTGCCGTAAAGCCCCACGGTTAAACCAATGATGACCAGGCCAAGCGCCAACAGCTTGGTAGCGGGCACGCTCTCGTTGAAGATCAGCACCGAGCCCAGCAGTCCAAAGATCGGCACCAGCAGTGACAGCGGGGCCACTGTTGATACCGGGTATTGTTTCAGCAGTGAGTTCCACACCCAATAGGCAAACAGAGTGTTGGGATAGACCTGGAACAGGATCGACAGCACCGACGTCACGTTGACTTGATGGGCGAAGGCAGTAAAACCCGCCGTACCATTGACTGCAACGTCCAGAAAGAAAAGTGGCAGCGGAGAAAACGCGCTGGACCATACGAGAAAGGCGAACACCTGTTTGGTGCTGGTCTTCTTGTTGATGATGTTGGCGACGCTCCAGGACACGGCCCCGAAGACCACCATGGCAAGCCCTGGCAGGGTGACTGATCCATCGCTGATGAAAATGATACTGACCAGGCCGCCCAAGGCGATCACGATGCCCAGTAACTGATACTTGGTCAGTGCCTCTTTGAATACCCAGGCACCCAGGAAAATCGTGAAGAAAGCACTGAGCTGTAAAACCAGCGAGGCGATGCCTGCGGACAATCCTGACTTGATGCCAAGGTTCACTACGCCCCACAAACCAATACCAAATACCAGCCCGTAGCCGATTATGTAGCGCCATGGGACATCCGGTTTCTTTATGAAAAATATGGCAGGGAGTGCACATAACGAGAAGCGGATGCCAGCCAGAATGAACGGGTCTATGGTCGCCAGGCCCAGTTTGATGACTGAGAAATTTAGCCCCCAAATGGCTGTTATGAGTATTGCCAGTAACAAGTCTCTTGTTTTCATCGTGTCTTCCTTGTGACGCCCCAAAAGATAAATGCGACGGCGCTAATAGACGCCCCCAATCCACAAACTGCATGCCAGCCCCACAAGGCGTAAACCTGCGTTGCGCCAGCCGCACCCAAGGCGCTGCCGATGGAATAAAAAAACATGTAAGCGCCCACCAGTCGGCTTTGGGCGTCCGGTCGCGCGGCGAAGATCATGCTTTGGTTGGTGACATGCACTGCCTGAACAGCGAAGTCCAGCACGACAACTCCGATGACCAAAAAGATCAGCGATGTCTCCATCAGCGAAGTGGCCAACCATGAGAGGGTTAGCAGGACTAACGCTATGCCGGTGACCCGTTGTCCTACTCCCTGATCTGCCCAGCGTCCTGCATTGGAAGCTGCAAGCGCGCCGGCGACGCCCGCGAGACCGAACAAGCCGATTTGCGTGTGTGATAAAGAATAAGGCCGGGCGCTTAGCGGCAACACCATCGACGTCCACAGCACACTGAATGCTGCAAAAATCAGCAGTGCGAGAACGCCCCTGACCCGAAGCAGCCGCTCAGTGACAAAGAGTTGGAACACCGACGCGATCAGTTTGAGGTAAGGCGTTTTTACCTGAGCCGTCGTCTGGTGAGGCATGGTTTTAACCAGTAGTGCGGACATCAGCAACATCAAAACCGCTGAAACGTAATAGACCGATCGCCATCCAGCGAGATCCGCCAGTGCCCCTGACGCGAATCGCGCGAGCAATATCCCTAGCACTATTCCACTGGTCACCTTGCCTATCGCTTGACCGCGCTCAACAGGTGTTGCCAATGCAGCGGTGTAGGCGACTAGCACTTGGATCACGACTGCCAGCAGACCCACCATCACCATCGCACTTAAAAATAGCGCTAATGCCTGAGCTGAGGCAGCGACCGTTAACGCTACTGCAGACAGCAACATTTGCCCAATGATCAGCAGTCGCCGATTGACTAAATCACCCAGTGGAACAATGAACAACAGACCTATCGCGTAGCCGATTTGTGTCGCGGTAACCACGATGCCTATAGCACTCTGGGCAACATCCAGGCTTTCAGCCATCGACTCCAAAAGAGGTTGCGCCAAGTAGACGTTGGCCACCGCCAAACCACAGGTCACCGCAAATAAGAGCGTGACAGCACTGGTCAGTGGTGGAGGTATGTTGAGGGTCAAGAGTCCTTTCCTTGGTATGAAATCAGGTTTCAAAACAAAACCAGATAATTGTTTTTTACCAACTCTGGTTTTAATCTGCAACTACATTTTGAAAGGTGCTGTCAATCCATGGCCAAGCAAGAGTCTCTGAAATCCAGTGAATGCCCGGTCGCTAGAACATTGGAAGCCATCGGTGATCGATGGTCGCTGATGATCATTCGTGATGCGTTCGACGATATCCGCCGTTTCAGCGAGTTTCAAAAAAGCCTAGG
>NZ_JAMFRV010000379.1 GCF_026224925.1 Pseudomonas sp.
CCACGGTGGCGAGCATCAACGCGATACCGGCGAGCATCTGGTTGGAGATACCAAACAATGGCCACAAGGTGTTGATCCCGCCCAATGGGTCGATCACGCCTTGGTACAGCAGATAGCCCCACATCGCTACACAACCGCCGGTGGCGATCAGGTTGGCAGGCCATGAGTCAGTACGTTTAAGCGACGGCACCATGGTGCCGAGCAAATCCTGCAGCATGAATCGACCGGCACGGGTGCCCGCATCGACCGCCGTCAGGATGAACAATGCTTCAAACAGAATTGCAAAGTGGTACCAGAAAGCCATGGTGTCTTTGCCAGGCAATACCTGGTGCAGGATCTGCGCGATACCGACCGCCAAGGTTGGCGCGCCACCGGCACGGGCCAAGACCGTGGTCTCACCAATGTCTTTGGCCACAGCAATCAACGCGTCGGGCGTAATTGCGAAGCCCCAACTGCTGACGGTTTGTGCAACGGTCACCACATCACCGCCGACAATCGCTGCCGGGCTGTTCATGGCGAAGTACACGCCAGGGTCGATCACTGAAGCTGCGACCATGGCCATGATCGCTACGAACGACTCCATCAACATGGCGCCGTAGCCGATGTAACGGGAGTTGGCTTCGCTATCGAGCAGCTTCGGCGTGGTGCCCGACGCGATCAACGCGTGGAAACCCGAAACCGCACCGCAGGCAATGGTAATGAACAGGAACGGAAACAGAGCGCCCTTCCACACCGGACCCGTACCGTCAGTAAACTGCGTCAACGCTGGCATTTTCAGCTCAGGCGAAATGATCAGGATGCCGATGGCCAACGCAAGGATGGTGCCGATTTTCAAGAAGGTAGACAGGTAATCCCGTGGCGCCAATAACAGCCAAACCGGTAATACCGCAGCGACGAAGCCGTAACCGACCAACATCCAGGTGATCTGCACACCGGTGAAGGTGAAGGCTTTGGCCCAGACCGGATCAGCCGCAACTTGGCCGCCCATCCAGATCGACGCCAACAGCAAAATCACCCCAACCAACGAGATCTCGCCAATCCGGCCCGGACGGATGAAGCGCATGTACACGCCCATGAACATCGCGATCGGGATCGTTGCCAACACTGTGAACATGCCCCAAGGACTGCCCGCCAGCGCTTTGACCACAATCAACGCCAGCACCGCAAGGATGATGATCATGATCAGGAAACAACCGAACAGCGCGATGGAACCGGGAATCGCGCCCATTTCCTCACGCACCATCTCGCCCAGTGAGCGGCCGTTGCGTCGAGTGGAAAGGAACAGAATCATGAAATCCTGCACCGCGCCAGCCAGTACCACCCCCGCGATCAGCCACAGCGTGCCTGGCAAGTACCCCATTTGCGCGGCCAGCACCGGCCCCACCAACGGACCCGCACCAGCGATGGCAGCGAAGTGGTGACCAAAAAGAATGTGTTTGTTGGTCGGCACATAGTCCAGACCGTCGTTATTAAGCACCGCCGGCGTCGCGCGGCTTGGGTCAAGTTGCATGACCTTAGTGGCGATGAACAGGCTGTAATAACGATAAGCAACTAGATAAATCGCGACAGACGCAACCACGATCCACAGCGCACTAATGGCCTCGCCGCGACGCAAAGCCACAACACCGAGAGCACACGCACCGATGACCGCGAGGATTAACCAGGGCACATGCCGCAGCAGGCTATTATTATTTTTCATTTTTTTATTTTCCAGCTGAATGGACTAGAAGAACAGCCTTCCAAGTTTAGCCCCACCAGCGCGAAAGGCCACCCCCCACGATGGTCTAGCGCCGCGTTTGGCCGACGAAACGCGAACAGTCTCGCTTAGCGAACGACCAGGAAAAATGTCCGGCAGGTACTGCACCGGTTATAGCGCTATAGTTCAGCGCATTAAGAGGGCAAAACCATGACCGAATCCCACGCAGAGCGCCGACGTTTTAAACGCATCGCGTTCGATGCCAAAACAGAACTCAGCCAAGACCAGAATTGCTGGCCTGTGCAGCTTGTCGACCTGTCGTTAAAAGGTCTGCTCATTCAGCGCCCTGCGCCTTGGCTCGGCGACCCAAAGCAGCCGTTCAAGGTCAACATTCACCTTGGGGCAGGTGTCGACGTGAGTATGGACATCGAGCTAAGTCATGAGGATAACGACCAACTGGGATTTGTTTGCGCGCACATAGGACTGGATTCGATCAGCCATTTGCGCAGGCTGATCGAATTGAATCTGGGAGACCAGGCCGAGCTGGACCGAGAACTTAGAGCGCTCGCGCAACAAGAGTGATGCGCAGGCAGCGCATCACTAACTGTAGGACTGGCGTGATTCTGCGCGGTATTACGCTACTGCGCTTAAATGCTCATAAAGGATCGTCGATCCGACGATGATCAGCACCACACCACCGACAATTTCAGCCCGTTGACCGACCACGTTGCCAAGCACCCGGCCCAGCATGACCCCGATCGTGACCATGGTGGTGGTGGCCAAACCGATGGCCAACGCCGCGACGACGATATTGACGTCGACGAAGGCCAGGCCTACACCGACAGCCAAAGCATCGATGCTGGTGGCAAACGCCGTGACGGCCAAGATCATGAAGGAATGCGACTGCGGCTTTTCGTCGTGCTCATCCGCTTCTTTAAGCCCGTTGTAGATCATGTGCAGGCCAAGAATCAGCAGCAGCGTGAACGCGATCCAGTGATCCCAACTTTCAACGAATCGCGAAGCGGCATGGCCAATCAGCCAGCCGACGACAGGCGTTATTGTCTCGATAACGCCAAAGATCAAACCGGTGCGCAAGGCTTCGGCAAAGCGCGGTTTATGCAAGCTTGAGCCTTTACCAATGGCCGCGGCGAAAGCGTCCGTGGACATGGCAAGTGCGAGGAATATCAGGGGAATGGGATTCACGATTACTACCAGCCGGGCTATGAGTCAACGACATGACCACACGCCCGACTTTTGGCATGGATATGTCGATGGTCTCACCAACCGAAAGGTGTCCGCACCACGGCATATGGCCGAGAATGTTGATACGGACGCTTCTGAATACATCACCAGAAGCAGGCTACTCCCCAAAGAGGACGGCCACTATACCTAGCAGATCGTGAAAAAAACATGTCCTATAACAGACACTTGAATTTCAGGCCGTGGATTACTCAAACAACGCATCCAACGCCTGCTCCAGTCGAGTAACCGCGATAACTTGCAAGCCGGGCGGCGCTTCTTTGGGTGCGTTGCCTTTAGGCACGATGGCGCGTTTAAAGCCATGCTTCGCCGCCTCTTTCAAGCGCTCCTGGCCGCTGGGCACAGGGCGCACTTCGCCGGACAAGCCTATTTCGCCAAATACCAGCAAATCATGGGGCAGCGGCCGGTTACGCAAACTGGAGATAACCGCAGCCATAAGCGCCAGGTCCGAGGCGGTTTCTAGCACCTTTACACCACCGACCACGTTAAGGAACACGTCCTGATCGTGAGTAGGAATGCCGCCGTGTCGATGCAGGACCGCGAGCAGCATCGCCAAGCGATTTTGATCCAGGCCGAGGGTCACACGACGCGGATTGGCCAAATGACTGTCGTCCACCAACGCTTGAACTTCCACCAGCATGGGCCGAGTGCCCTCCCACGTTGCCATCACTACACTGCCGGGCACTTCTTCCTGTGCACGGGTGAGAAAAATCGCCGAGGGATTGGAGACTTCTTTCAGGCCCTTGTCCGTCATGCCGAACACGCCCAGCTCGTTGACGGCACCGAAACGGTTTTTAACTGCACGCAATAAACGCAGGCGACCGTCTGACTCACCTTCGAAATACAGCACGGTATCAACCATGTGTTCCAAAACCCGCGGACCAGCCAACGCACCCTCTTTGGTGACGTGACCGACCAGAAAGATAGCCGTGCCGCTCTGTTTGGCGTAGCGCACCAATAAGGCTGCGCTTTCCCGCACTTGCGACACGCCGCCAGGCGCTGACTGTAGTTGTTCGGTGTAAATGGTCTGGATCGAGTCGATCACCATGACCTTGGGCTGTTCGATGCGCGCCGTGGCAATAATGGTTTCGATACAGGTTTCAGTCATCACCCGCAGTTTATCTTGGGGCAGCCCCAAACGCCGGGCGCGCATGGCAACTTGCTGCTGCGACTCTTCACCGGTGACGTACAACGCTGGCATTTGTTCGGCCAACGCGCAGAGGGTCTGCAAGAGAATGGTCGATTTGCCGATGCCGGGATCGCCGCCGATCAGCACCACCGAACCGTCCACCAGACCGCCACCGAGTACCCGATCAAGTTCGGCGGAGTTGGTGGTGAAGCGCGGCATTTCCTCAACACTGACCTCGGCCAGGGTTCTGATTTGCGCTTTCTGTCCGGTCCAGCCAGTGCGGCCGCTGGGCGGGGTCGCGGCGCCGCTTTCCAGCACCGTCTCGACCAAGGTGTTCCAGGCGCCGCATTCGCCGCACTGGCCGGCCCATTTCGGAAAAGTCGCACCGCACTCAGTGCAGCCGTACATGCGCTTAGCCTTGGCCATAACCACCCCAGTCTTAAAAAGGGAGCAATGATAACGCAGGTTTACACCTCAGCGATCACCGGCAGCCCCGGCCCAGATACACCGGTCGGATAAAACTTCCCGAACAAATTCCTGTCGATTGCTAGGCTAGAAGGCACGAAACGTAGAGCTGACATACACTGCGTTGACCAACTCATCTGTAACAAGGAATAACCTATGAGCGTACTAAGCGAGTTCAAAGCGTTCGCCGTCAAAGGCAATGTGGTCGACATGGCCGTCGGCATCATCATTGGTGCGGCGTTCGGTAAAATCGTTTCGTCGTTCGTCGGCGATGTTGTAATGCCGCCGATTGGGCTGTTGATTGGCGGCGTGGATTTCAGCGATTTGGCATTTACCTTGAGACCTGGCGAGGGCACGCTGCCCGCGGTGGTGCTGTCGTACGGTAAATTCATTCAGTCTATTATCGACTTCGTCATCGTGGCGTTTGCGATCTTCATGGGGGTCAAGGCGATCAATCGCCTGAAACGCGAAGAGGCCGTAGCGCCGACCTTGCCACCGGCCCCAAGTCCGCAAGAAGTGCTGCTAGGTGAAATTCGCGACCTACTCAAAGCGCAGAATGGGCAGCCACTGGAGAGCTTGACGGTCGATCCAACTCGGCTGGGCTGATTGACCGCATGGCGGGCTGGCGTGCCCACGCAATGGCCGCCAAGTCCGCGTGCAGCCTGCGGTTTACCAGTAAGTCTCGACCGCGACTTGGCCCGGCCGCCGGCTCAAACTGAGCTGCAGATCACGCAGCTTAAGCATTTTTCGGGTGTCATCGATCATCTGTGGATTACCGCACAACATGACCCGCGAATGCTCCGGGGTCAGTGCCAGCCCGGCGGCTTGTTCCAGCTCGCCATTTTCGATCAGTTGCGTGATGCGCCCGGCTAACGCCCCTGGATGTTGCTCGCGGGTCACCGTCGGCAAAAACAGCAACTTGCCGGCATAGTCGGCCAAATAATCCCGGTCATTCAATTCCGTAATCAATTGCTGATAGGCCAATTCACGGGCCTCACGCACGCTGTACACGAGGATGATCCGCTCGAATTTCTCCCACACCTCAAAGTCCTGAAGAATTGAGAGAAACGGTGCGACACCCGTGCCTGTGGACAACAGCCATAAATCTCGCCCGTCAACGAAACGGTCCAATGTCAGATAGCCGAACGCCTGCCGGTCGACCAGCAGCGTGTCACCTTCGCGCAAGCGGCTGAGTTCACTGGTGAACTCACCGTCTGGCACGACAATGGAAAAGAACTCGAGAAACTCATCATATGGCGACGACACCATGGAATACGCACGCCACACAACGCTGCCATCGGCTTTAGTCACCCCCAGGCGAGCAAATTGTCCAGCTCGAAACCTGAATCCCGGGTCGCGCGTGGTACGCAAGGTGAACAAACTCGGGGTCAACGGAGTGACATTGAGCAGTGTCTGACGGGTGAATTTCTCTGCGCTGGCAGTCATGTGCGCTTTTGGCTCCGGTGGCTGAAAAGACTGAGCCCAGTGTCCCGCAAAGCCGCCCCGATAAACACCGGCGGTTTGTAGTGGCATTTAAAATGAAAGCCTTGAGCACCCATAGTCAAATCTTCTAACTATAAAATCCTGGCCTGTCAGATTTTCCCTACACTGAAAAACGTATAAAACGAGTATGGATGCTCAAAATGGATAACTGGAACGCAGACGAAGTACAGGGACTGATATCCGCCGTTGATGGAGCGGTTCGCGAATATGCCCCCTCTCACACCCAGTCCGAAGGCTGGAACCAATTTATTCAGGCGCTGGATGGCATTGGAAATATGCTGGCCGAGGCACGCCACCATAGCGATCTATCTTCAGCCAAGTATGTTGAGAAAGCCGAACAGATTGTTTGGCTGAGCAATCGGCTCCTCGCGATCATGACCAAACGTTATTTGCCCATCACCACCCCTTTGGCGCGCCTTCACCCATCGCTATCGATCAGAGAAACCGAAGTGCTCCGATGGTCGGCAGAAGGCAAGACCGCAGCCGACATTGGGGTCATTCTGAACCTCAAAGAGCGTACCGTTCATTTCCATATGAGTAACGCGGCTCGAAAGATGGGCGCGAGCAACAAAACCGCAGCCGTCGCACAAGCCATGATGTGTGGTGTTTTGTAGGCTTTTTCTGACGGTGAGGAAAACCGAAGGTCATCGGCCGAAAAGCACGTAAAATCGACAACTTCTGCGAGCGGCGAGCCATCCGGCCACTCGTGCAATACGCCGATATAAGAGTTTTCGTGCCCATGCCTTTGCTTAACAGCCACTTTGCTCAGCTCGACCTCATCCGCCAGCCTGACCAACCTGACGAGCCGCTGCAGGCGTTCGACGCCGCTGATGAATACCTGCTCAGCCATGTGGCAGAACAAGGGCTGAACCCGGACAGTCGAGTACTGGTGCTCAACGACAGCTTTGGCGCACTGGCCGCCAGCTTGACCAACCATGCAACGGTTATCAGCAGCAGCGACTCCTTTCTTGCGCTGCAGGGGCTGGAAAAAAACCTCGTGCGCAACGGCCAGCCGTTCGACGCTGTACCCGTGATCCCGGCAAATGAATCATTTACCGGCCCCTTTGACTGGGTGCTGATCCGTGTGCCAAAAACGCTGGCCCTTCTGGAAGAACAACTGATTCGTCTGCAAGGCCATTTAGCCCCAGGCGCTCGGGTGGTGGCAGCTGCGATGGTCAAGCATCTACCGCGTGCGGCGGGTGAATTGCTGGAGCAGTACGTGGGACCGGTGCACGCGTCATTGGCCGTTAAGAAGGCACGTTTGTTGTTTGCCACACCAGAACTCAAAGGCGTGCAGGCGTCGCCCTACCCGACGCGCTACCTGCTTGATGAGCCGGTGATTGAGTTGATCAACCACGCCAACGTGTTCTGCCGCGAAGGTTTGGACATCGGCACACGGGCGTTTCTGCCATATCTGCCGACCGATCTCGGCGCCGCACGCGTGGCTGACCTGGGCTGCGGTAACGGGGTATTGGCGATCGCCAGTGCATTGGCCAACCCGCAGGCGCATTACACGCTGGTGGATGAGTCGTTCATGGCGGTGCAGTCCGCCAGTGAGAATTGGCAGGCAGTGCTGGGTGAGCGGGAGGTTATTGTGCGCGCAGCTGACGGGCTGGCCGGTCAGGAAGCTGACTCACTGGATGTAGTGCTGTGCAATCCGCCCTTCCATCAACAGCAGGTCGTCGGCGACTTTCTGGCTTGGCGGATGTTCCAACAAGCCCGCGATGCGCTGGTGGTAGGCGGCTCGCTGTACATTGTCGGTAACCGACACTTGGGTTATCACAGCAAACTCGCCAAGCTGTTTCGCGGCGTAGAAAAAATTGCCACCACACCAAAGTTTGTGGTGCTTAAAGCACGCAAGTAATTTACTGATTGCCACAATCCCTGTAGGAGCCAACGTGTTGGCGAGGCAATTTAAGTCTCGCCAACACGTTGGCTCCTACAGACGTTGATGCTAATCCCTAGTGCGTCGTCAACCCCGCAGCATTCATGAACAAGCGCATGCCGTAAGCGACGATGCCTAGGGCCGATACGCTGCCAACGTAAATCAGCACCAACCACCCGACCCGTTGCCACACCGGCTTTTTCAAGGCCGGGTCTTGCTCGTGTACGGAATTTTTGCCAGACATCAGCGAATCCCCCTAGTGGTAACCGTCTTCGTGGGTGACCTTGCCGCGGAACACGTAGTAGCTCCAGAAGGTGTAGCCCAGGATGAACGGGATGATGAACAGCGTACCCACCAACATAAAGCCCTGACTTTGCGGCGGCGACGCGGCGTCCCAGATGGTGATCGACGGCGGCACAATGTGCGGCCACAAGCTGATGCCCAAGCCGCTATAGCCAAGAAAAATCAACAGTAACGTCAACAGGAACGGTGTGTAGTGGGCATTGCGGGCCACTGCCTTGAAAAGGCCGTACATGGTGACCAGTACCAAAACCGGCACCGGCAAGAACCAGAACAGGTTCGGCAAGCTGAACCAGCGATGAGCGATTTCAGCGTGGGCTAACGGCGTCCAGATGCTGACGATACCGGTCACGGCCAACACGGCTATCGCCAACGGCCGAGCCAAGTCATGCATCTGTTTTTGTAGCTTGCCTTCGGTTTTCATGATCAACCACGTGCAACCCAGCAATGCGTAAGCGACGATCAGCGCCAGCCCGCAAAACATCGTAAACGGTGTCAGCCAATCCAGCGCGCCACCGGAGAACTGTCGATTGACCACCGGAATGCCGTCGATGAACGCCCCAAGCGCCACGCCCTGGAAGAACGTCGCTGCCAGCGAGCCACCGATAAACGCCTTGTCCCACAAATGACGCTTTTCTTCGGTCGCCTTGAAGCGAAACTCAAAGGCCACGCCACGAAAGATCAAACCGATCAGCATCAGAATGATCGGCAGATACAGCGCCGATAACACGACTGAATAGGCCAACGGGAAGGCGCCGAACAACGCTGCACCGCCCAATACCAGCCACGTTTCATTGCCGTCCCACACCGGCGCCACGGTGTTCATCATTACATCGCGCTCGGAATCGTCCTTGATGAACGGGAACAGTATCCCGATGCCCAGATCGAACCCGTCCATGACAACGTACATCATGATGCCGAAGATGATGATCACGGCCCAGATTAGCGGAAGATCAATACCCATGACTCAGTTCCCCTTGTTCAGGCTGTCGGATGGGTCACCGTCTTCGGAGCCTTCAACGGCAGCGGAGAGAGGACGTGCTGGCGTACGTTGCCGGCCAGGACCACCTTGCTTCTGCTCCTTGCCTTCGTTGACGATCGGCCCTTTGCGCACCAGACGCATCATGTAGCCAAGCCCGACACCGAACAGCGTGAAGTAGACCACCACAAACAAGCCCAGCGTCAGGCTCATCTGCCCGAAGCTATGCCCGGAAGACGCATCGGCGGTACGCATCAGGCCGTAGACGACCCACGGTTGACGTCCGATTTCAGTGGTAAACCAACCCGCCAGCATCGCGATCAGGCCCGCTGGCCCCATCCACAACGCCAGGTACAGAAACGCTCGGGATTGATAAAGCGTGCCACGCTTGCGCAACCACAGGCTCCACAACCCGGTAAATATCATCAGGAAGCCCAACCCGACCATGACCCGGAACGACCAGAACACAATGGTCGAATTAGGTCGATCTTCAGGTTTGAAACTTTTCAACGCAGGCACTTGCTCTGTCAGCGTGTGCGTCAGGATCAAGCTGCCCAGGTAAGGGATTTCGACGGCGTATTTGGTCTTTTCGGCTTTCATGTCCGGCCAGCCGAACAGGATCAAAGGGGTCGGTTCGTTACCGACATTTTCCCAGTGGCCTTCGATAGCCGCGATTTTCGCCGGCTGGTGCTTCAGCGTATTCAGGCCGTGGAAGTCACCGATCACCGCTTGAATCGGCGCGACCAGCAAGGCCATCCACATGGCCATGGACAGCATCGTGCGTATTTGCGGAGTATCTCGGCCGCCCGATCCGCTGTGCCAATGACGCTAA
>NZ_JAMFRV010000380.1 GCF_026224925.1 Pseudomonas sp.
GCGCATGCGCGCGCTGGTTACTGTTGTAGGTCTGCTGCTGTCGGCACTGGCTGTCGATGCTTTAGCGGCCTCACAGGTCCGAAGTGTTCGCTTATGGCGTGCACCGGATAACACTCGGCTGGTTTTCGATCTTTCTGGTCCTGTGCAGCACAGCGTGTTCACCCTCACTTCGCCTGATCGCCTAGTCATCGATATCAATGGCGCGACCATGGCCGCGCCGCTGAAATTATCCACGGCCAATACGCCGATCACCAGCATGCGCTCGGCTCAGCGCACACCGACTGACCTGCGCGTGGTCATCGACCTGAAAAGGGCGGTGACACCCAAGAGCTTCATGTTGGCGCCGAACCAGCAGTACGGCAACCGACTGGTTGTCGACTTGTTCGATGATGCCGCTGACGCCAACCCAAGCCCAACTGTTCCCGACACCGCAGCCAATACCGCGCCTGCCGTGCCCGTCAGCCCGGCTAAACCCGAGATCAAGCTGACACCTGTGCCCAACGGCAAGCGCGACATCGTGATTGCCATTGATGCCGGTCACGGCGGTGAAGATCCTGGTGCAGGTGGTGCGCGCGGTCAGAAAGAAAAAGACATCGTGCTGTCCATCGCCAAGGAGTTGCAGCGTCAGATCAACGCAGAAAAGGGCTACCGCGCCGAACTGACGCGTACCGGCGACTATTTTATTCCGCTGCGTAAGCGCACAGAGATTGCCCGCAAGAAAGGCGCCGATCTGTTCGTTTCTATTCACGCCGACGCCGCGCCTTCCTCCGCAGCATTTGGTGCTTCGGTATTCGCCTTGTCTGAGCGGGGCGCCACGTCTGAAACGGCGCGTTGGTTGGCCGACAGCGAAAACCGCTCCGACTTGATCGGTGGTGCGGGCGCAGTCAGTCTCGACGATAAAGACAAAATGCTCGCTGGCGTATTGTTGGACTTGTCCATGACTGCCTCGCTGTCTTCTAGCCTTAACGTTGGGCAGAAAGTACTGAGCAACATTGGCCATGTGACATCTCTGCATAAGTCGCGGGTTGAACAGGCCGGGTTCATGGTGCTCAAGTCGCCTGACATTCCGTCGATTCTGGTAGAAACCGGCTTTATCTCTAACGCAGCAGAAGCCGCGAAACTCACGGGGGCGCCGCATCAGCAAGCATTGGCTCGCTCGATCAGCGCTGGCGTGAAACAGTTCTTCCAGCAAAATCCACCGCAGGGCACCTACATCGCCTGGCTGCGTGACAGCGGCAAAATCGTTCAAGGCCCCCGTGATCACACGGTCCAATCGGGTGAAACCCTGGCAATGATCGCGGTGCGTTATCAAGTAACTGTCGGTAGCCTGCGCAATGCCAATGATCTCAAGTCTGACGAGCTGTTAATGGTCAGAGACTTAATATCCCGAGCACCGCATTGGTTGCTCAACCATGACGGAATCAGTGTTCAGCAGCGCTCGTATTGAACTGCTAAGTCCCCGGTTGGCCAACCAGATCGCTGCGGGCGAGGTGGTCGAGCGTCCGGCTTCGGTGATCAAGGAGCTGCTGGAAAATAGCCTCGACTCCGGCGCCAAGCGTATCGACATTGACGTTGAACAGGCCGGAATCAAGCTGCTGCGGGTACGCGATGATGGAGGTGGCATTTCCTCCGACGATTTACCGTTGGCCTTGGCCCGTCACGCCACCAGCAAGATTCGCGAGTTGGAAGACCTTGAACGGGTCATGAGCCTGGGGTTTCGTGGCGAAGCGCTAGCGTCGATCAGCTCCGTAGCGCGGTTGACTCTGACCTCGCGTACCAAGGATGCTGATCAAGCATGGCAAGTCGAAACCGAGGGCCGCGACATGGCGTCCCGGGTTCAGCCCGCCGCGCACCCGGTAGGGACTTCAGTGGAAGTCCGCGATCTGTTTTTCAATACCCCCGCGCGGCGTAAGTTTCTCAAAGCGGAAAAAACCGAATTCGATCACCTCCAAGAGGTGATCAAACGTATGGCGTTGGCGCGTTTCGACGTCGCGTTTCACCTGCGGCACAACGGCAAAACCATTCTCAGCCTGCACGAAGCCAATGACGACAACGCCCGCGCACGACGCGTGTCGGCAATTTGTGGTCCGGGCTTTCTGGAGCAAGCGCTGCCGATCGAGGTTGAGCGCAATGGCCTGCATTTGTGGGGTTGGGTGGGGTTGCCGACGTTTTCTCGCAGCCAGGCAGACCTGCAATATTTCTACGTAAACGGCCGTGCCGTGCGCGACAAGCTGGTTGCCCACGCCGTACGCCAAGCGTATCGCGATGTGTTGTTCAACGGCCGTCACCCGACCTTTGTGCTGTTTTTCGAAGTCGATCCGGCCGTAGTCGACGTCAATGTGCATCCAACCAAGCACGAAGTCCGCTTCCGTGATGGGCGCATGGTTCACGACTTCTTGTATGGCACGCTGCACCGCGCCCTCGGCGACGTGCGGCCCGAAGACCACTTGAATGGCTCGGTGTCGGTGACGGCAATCGTGCGTCCAACAGGGCCGGACGCTGGTGAGTTTGGGCCGCAGGGCGAAATGCGCCTGGCAAATAATCTGCTGGAGCAGCCTCAGGCCGAGCCTTATGCCAGGCCTGCGGGTACTGGTTCGGGTGCGGGTTATCAGTACCAGTATTCCCCGCCACGTCCGGGTGCTGTCTTGCCTGCCGCCGAAGCGCAAAGTGCTTATCGTGAATTCTTTGCGCCGTTGCCAGGTGCCGGCTCTGCACCGTTGCCGGACTCGCAGGATGATATTCCACCGCTGGGTTACGCCTTGGCGCAGCTCAAAGGTATTTATATCCTGGCGGAAAACGCCCACGGTCTGGTGCTGGTGGATATGCACGCCGCCCACGAGCGGATCATGTACGAGCGCTTGAAAATCGCTATGGCCAGCGAAGGGCTAAGTGGTCAGCCGTTGCTGGTGCCGGAATCCATCGCTGTGAGCCAGCGCGAGGCCGACTGCGCCGAAGAACACATGGATTGGTTCCAGAAGCTGGGCTTCGAGCTGCAGCGGTTGGGGCCGGAAACCCTGGCGATTCGGCAAATTCCCGCGCTGCTCAAGCAAGCCGAAGCTAATCGGCTGGTGCACGACGTGTTGGCCGACCTGATGGAGTACGGCACCAGTGACCGTATTCAGGCGCACCTCAATGAATTGCTCGGCACCATGGCCTGTCACGGCGCGGTGCGTGCGAATCGGCGTCTGGCCTTGCCGGAAATGAACGGATTGCTGCGCGACATGGAAAATACCGAGCGCAGCGGTCAGTGCAACCACGGCCGTCCGACCTGGACCCAAATGGGCCTGGATGATCTGGACAAACTATTTTTGCGCGGTCGCTGATGAGTGCCTTGCCTCCGGCTATTTTCCTCATGGGGCCGACCGCCGCTGGCAAGACCGACTTGGCCATGGAACTGACCCAGGCGCTGCCATGTGAACTGATTAGCGTCGATTCAGCGCTGGTGTATCGCGGTATGGACATCGGTACTGCCAAGCCGTCCAAAGAACAGTTGGCCGAATTTCCGCACCGGCTGATCGATATTCTTGACCCCGCGCAAAGCTATTCCGCCGCTGATTTTCGCAGCGATGCTCTAGCGGCGATGGCGGATATCACCTCTCGGGGCAAAATTCCGCTGCTGGTGGGCGGTACCATGTTGTATTTCAAGGCGTTACAGGACGGCTTGGCAGACATGCCGCCGGCTGACCCAATCGTTCGTGCGCACCTCGAAGCCGAGGCCGCAGCCCTCGGCTGGCAAGACCTGCACGATCAATTGGCGGAGATTGACCCGGTTTCAGCGGCTCGAATACATCCAAATGACCCACAGCGTTTGATTCGTGCACTCGAAGTGTACCGAGTGAGCGGTATGAGCATGACCGCACACCGTGAGCAACAAACTGCTCAAAGTACTGAAGCAGCCGCCTCGGGCCGTCATCAATTGCCCTATACTGTCGCCAAGTTGGCCATCGCTCCGGTAGATCGCCACCTGCTGCATGAACGAATTACGCAACGATTTTTACAAATGTTGGAACAGGGCTTCGTTGACGAGGTCCTAGCCCTGCGCGCCAGAGGTGACCTGCATACTGGGTTATCCTCGATAAGGGCCGTAGGTTATCGCCAAGTCTGGGATCATCTGGACGGCGAATTGACGTGGGACCAAATGCAGGAACGCGGCATCATTGCCACGCGCCAGTTGGCCAAACGGCAGTTCACCTGGTTACGCAGTTGGCAAGATTTGCAGTGGTTGGACAGCCTGGCTTGCGACAATCTGCCGCGTGCCTTGAAATACTTGGGATCGGTCTCCATATTGAGCTGAGACCTTGCAATTGCCGTCTATCCTTGGGGGGTGGCGGCGTAAGCCAATTTGCTTACTATTTTTCTATTGATCCTTAAAGGAGTGCGGCACATGTCAAAAGGGCATTCGCTACAAGACCCTTACCTGAATACTTTGCGTAAAGAAAAGGTTGGGGTTTCGATTTATCTGGTTAACGGTATCAAGCTGCAAGGCACGATCGAGTCTTTTGACCAGTTCGTCATTCTGCTCAAGAACACTGTCAGCCAAATGGTTTACAAACACGCCATCTCTACTGTTGTTCCGGTTCGTCCAATTCGTTTGCCTAGCGCAGCCGAAACCGAAGCCGGCGATGCTGAGCCAGGTAACGCCTGATAGGAGTCTGCTTTGTTCTTTGAGCGCCACGGTGGTGGTGAACGGGCTATTCTCGTTCATTTGGATGGCCAGGACCCTGAGGCGCGCGAAGACCCGCAGGAGTTTCAGGAGTTGGCGATTTCGGCCGGCGCCGATACTGTCGCGTTCGTTAACGTGCCACGTCATCGGCCATCAGCCAAATACCTGATTGGCAGCGGCAAGGTCGAGGAGCTTCGCGACCAAGTCAAAGCTGAAAAGGTAGACATCGTTATTTTTAATCACATCCTTACGCCCAGTCAGGAGCGCAACCTCGAGCGTGTTTTCGAGTGTCGCGTACTTGATCGTACGGGTTTGATTCTGGATATCTTCGCGCAGCGTGCGCGTACTCATGAAGGTAAATTGCAGGTCGAGCTGGCCCAGCTTGATCACATGAGCACGCGTCTGGTTCGTGGCTGGACTCACTTGGAGCGGCAGGGCGGTGGCATTGGCATGCGCGGTCCTGGTGAAACCCAGCTGGAAACCGACCGGCGTTTGCTACGTGTTCGCGTGAAGCAAATCAAGAGCCGTCTGGAAAAGGTCCGCAGTCAGCGGGATCAGGCTCGCCGAGGTCGCCAGCGCGCCGATATTCCTTCTGTCTCTCTGGTGGGTTACACCAACGCTGGCAAGTCAACACTGTTCAACGCGGTGACCGACTCCAACGTTTTTGCTGCTGACCAGCTGTTCGCTACCCTTGATCCGACGCTGCGACGTATCGAGCTCAAAGATTTCGGGCCGATCGTGCTGGCCGACACCGTAGGTTTCATTCGTCATTTGCCGCACAAACTGGTCGAAGCGTTCCGCGCCACTCTCGAAGAATCAAGTAACTCTGACCTGCTGTTGCACGTCATCGATTCCCATGAGCCTGAGCGTTTGGCGCAAATCGAGCAGGTGATGGCAGTGCTCGGTGAGATCGGGGCCGATGGCATACCGATCCTCGAGGTGTATAACAAACTCGATTTGCTCGAAGGGGTAGAGCCCCAGATTCAGCGCGATGCCGATGGCAAGCCGCAACGGGTCTGGTTGTCTGCCCGTGATGGTCGAGGCCTGGACCTGCTTAAACAGGCTGTGGCTGAGTTGCTAAGCGACGATTTATTCGTTGGCACCTTGCGCTTGCCTCAGCGTTTTGCTCGACTGCGCGCACAGTTCTTCAAGTTGGGCGCTGTGCAAAGCGAAGAGCATGATGATGAGGGTGGCAGTCTGTTGGCCGTCCGTTTGCCGCGTGTTGAGTTCAATCGCCTGGTGAGTCGCGAAGGAATGCAGCCTCTGGAATTCATCGAGCAACACACTTTGCAATAAAAGCCTGAGAAAGCGGCTGTGCCGCTGACGTAGGCATTCTGTAGCATTGGTCGGCGCGCCGTGGGCGCGTCTTTGCTTTATCAGATGGAGAGCGCTATGGCTTGGAATGAGCCGGGTGGCAACTCGAATAATCAGGATCCTTGGGGTGGTAAGCGCAAGGGCGGCGACCGCAAGGGGCCACCAGATCTCGACGAGGCCTTCCGAAAGCTACAGGAAAGCCTGAATGGGTTGTTCGGTGGTGGCAAGAAACGCAGTGGCAGTGGCGGCGGTGAAGACGGCGGACAGCGCAAAGGCGGTGGTCTGGGTCTACTCGGCATCGGCTTGGTTGTGCTGGTCGCAATCTGGCTATACAGCGCTATTTACGTCGTGGACGAGCAGGAGCAAGCCGTGGTGCTGCGCTTCGGCAAGTACTACGACACTGTCGGTCCGGGTCTGAATATCTATTTCCCGCCGTTTGATCGTAAATACATGGAAAACGTCACCCGTGAGCGTGCCTATAGCAAACAAGGGCAAATGCTGACTGAAGACGAGAACATCGTCGAAGTGCCGTTGACCGTGCAGTACAAGATCACCAACTTGAAAGACTTCGTACTGAACGTCGATCAGCCGGAAGTGAGTCTGCAGCACGCGACCGAAAGTGCCTTACGCCACGTAGTGGGTTCCACTGCTATGGATCAGGTGCTGACTGAAGGTCGTGAGTTGATGGCCAGCGAAATCAAGGAGCGTCTGCAACGCTTCCTCGATACCTATCGCACCGGTATCACTGTCACTCAGGTGAACGTCCAAAGCGCTGCTGCGCCGCGTGAAGTTCAGGAAGCCTTTGATGACGTGATCCGCGCCCGAGAAGACGAGCAGCGTTCGCGTAACCAGGCTGAAACCTACGCCAACGGTGTAATTCCGGAAGCTCGTGGTCAGGCTCAGCGCATCGTCGAAGACGCCAATGGGTATCGCGATGAAGTCGTGTCCCGCTCCAAAGGTGAAGCGGATCGTTTTACCAAGCTAGTGGCTGAATACCGCAAGGCTCCAGACGTGACGCGTGAGCGTTTGTATCTGGACACCATGCAAGAGCTGTTCAGCAATACCAGCAAGGTGCTCGTGACTGGCGGCAATAAAGGGCAGAACAATCTGCTTTACCTGCCGTTGGACAAAATGATCGAAAGCGGTCGTGCAACCAACGCTCCTGCAATCGCAGGCCCTGCCGCGAGCAACGAGATCGGGGCACGTGCTGCATCCGAGGCTCAACAGCAGCATGATACGCGTACAAGGGAGAGTCGCTGATGAGCAATAAATCGCTGATCGCCCTGATAGTTTGTGTAGTGCTGGCAGTCGTTGCCTGGAACAGCTTCTACATCGTGGCCCAGACTGAACGTGCGGTCCTGTTGCAGTTTGGTCGTGTCGTCGAGGCTGACGTGCAACCGGGCTTGCATGTGAAGGTTCCTTACGTCAATCAGGTGCGTAAATTCGATGGTCGCTTGCTGACTCTCGATGCACCGACGCAACGATTCCTGACGCTGGAAAAGAAAGCTGTCATGGTTGATGCCTACGCCAAGTGGCGTGTGAAGGACGCTGAGCGTTTCTACACCGCAACGTCTGGCCTCAAGCAAATCGCGGACGAGCGCTTGTCTCGTCGTCTTGAATCCGGGCTGCGAGATCAGTTCGGCAAGCGTACCTTGCACGAAGTTGTGTCAGGTGAGCGGGACGCGCTGATGGCGGATATCACTGCTTCGCTGAATGCGATGGCCAATAAAGAACTGGGCATCGAAGTCATCGATGTTCGGGTCAAGGCTATCGACCTGCCGAAAGAAGTGAACCGCAGCGTGTTCGAGCGCATGAGCACCGAGCGTGAGCGTGAAGCGCGCGAGCATCGGGCCAAGGGTAACGAGTTGGCAGAAGGCATTCGTGCCGATGCTGATCGTCAACGTCGAGTTCTGCTGGCAGAAGCTTATCGTGAGTCGGAAGAGTCTCGCGGTGATGGTGATGCTCAGGCCGCGGCGATCTACTCCAAGGCTTATGGTCAGGATCAGGAGTTCTACGCGTTCTACCGTAGCCTGCGTGCCTACCGTGAAAGCTTTGCGAACAAAAGCGACGTGATGGTGCTTGATCCAAGCAGCGATTTCTTCCGCTATCTGGAAAAATCCAAGCCGTAATCGATTCACCCGCCGGGCGGCAAAACTGCCTGGCGGGGTGATCACGAGCGAAAACGTGTGTATGATGCGGCAGCCGGGAAAATCCCGGCTTTTTTGCGTCTGCACGATGGATAGGCCGCGGCGTGGTAATGCGCTGGGCAAGGTTTTTCGAGGAGGGTGGTCGCAAGGCGGGTCTCGGGCCGCTGGTACTGCTGGGCTTGTGATGTACGCAGGCACGTTGCACCTGACCACACTCTGCTTCACTCAAGGCTCGCCCTCAAGGCTGGCCGCCCGGATTATAGGGGATTGGCGTAATGGCAACGGTTGACCGCTGGCTGCTACCAGATGGCATCGAAGAAGTACTGCCGCCGGAAGCGGCGCGCATTGAAGTAGCGCGTCGTCAGGTGTTGGACCTGTTCCAAAGCTGGGGCTATGAATTCGTCGTCACCCCGCATATTGAGTACCTGGAGTCGCTGCTGACTGGCGCGGGCCAGGACCTTGACCTGCGCACGTTCAAAGTGATCGACCCTCAATCGGGTCGGCAAATGGGCTTTCGTGCAGACATCACGCCGCAAGTTGCGCGCATCGATGCGCACACCCTGCGTCGAGAAGGGCCGAGCCGTCTGTGTTACGCCGGCAGCGTGCTGCATGCCCAGCCGCGTGCCTTGTCATCCTCGCGTAGCCCGATCCAGCTGGGCGCAGAGTTGTATGGCGACGCCAGCCCGAGCAGTGATGTTGAAATCATCAGCCTGATGTTGGCGATGCTGCAGTTGGCCGACGTGCCGGATGTGCATATGGACCTGGGCCACGTGGGCATTTACCGTGGTCTGGCCCGTGCGGCCGGTTTGTCGGGCGAGGTCGAGCAGCAGTTGTTCGACGCTTTGCAGCGTAAAGCGATAGACGAAGTCATCGTACTTACCGAAGGCTTGCCAGTTGATTTGGCGACCATGTTGCGTGCGCTGGTCGATCTGTGCGGCGGACCTGAAGTGTTGGTGTCGGCCCGTGATCGTCTTGCTCATGCGCCAGCGCCAGTATTGGCTGCGCTGGATGATTTGTTGACCATTGCGGAGCGCCTTTCTACGCGTTTCCCGCAGTTACCGTTGTACTTCGACCTGGGCGAGTTACGTGGTTATCACTACCACACCGGCGTTGTGTTCGCGGTATTCGTGCCTGGTGTTGGTCAGTCGATCGCCCAAGGCGGTCGTTATGATGACATCGGTGCAGATTTTGGCCGGGCGCGTCCGGCTACCGGTTTTTCTACCGATTTGAAAACCCTGGTGACAATGGGGCGTGCGGAAATCGAGCTACCGTCTGGCGGTATCTGGATGCCCGACAGTACAGATACGGCACTCTGGCAACAGGTCTGCCAGTTGCGCAGTGACGGTCACCGTGTGGTTCAGGCATTGCCTGGGCAGCCAGTGTCTGCCGCGCGCGATGCCGACTGTGACCGGCAGTTGGTTCAGCATGACGGGCTTTGGCAGTTGCTGCCGCTGGCCTCTTGAGTTTCCTTGCCGGCCGCAGCCGGCACCCAGTTTGCGTGAATGAGGACAAGTGTTATGGGTAAGAATGTCGTAGTCCTGGGCACCCAATGGGGTGATGAA
>NZ_JAMFRV010000381.1 GCF_026224925.1 Pseudomonas sp.
GGGCCAAGCCCCATCGCGCTGTAACTTAGTTGCTGACCCGCCTGCACAACCACCTGCTGCCCAGCGCATGACACCTCGGCGCTGCCGGCCTGAACACTGATGCTGGAGTGGCCGGCAAACAGACGGATTACGCATTGCGCACGGTGCAATAACGCCTGGCCATGGGGCGTTTGCACCTGCACGCCCTGCTGTGAAGTGCGCAGGCTGTCGATCTGTATTTCTCCGGCCAACAGCCTCAGCGGCAAAGGACTGACGCCGGGCTGAATATCCACCGCACTGAGGGTGTTGAGCCACAGCGTACTGCCATCGGCGAGCCGGACCTTGCGCGTTTCACCCGTACCGGTGGAGTAATCGGCCCACAGCGACGCGAGGTGATCGCCAGCCGTAGTATTTTGTACCCCGCGCCAACCAAACACGGCTGCCAGCGACACAGCGCCCATGGCCAGCAATGTCGTGCGCCGCCCCAGCATCGGCCCAGTCTTTTGTTGCAGCGCCTTGAGCGCGCCGGCTTTTTCGGCGGGCCCCTGAAAATGCGCAAAGCGGCCGCCGACCCGCTCCACCAAGCTCCAGGCACTACGATGCTCGGCGCGAAGTTCAAGCCAACGCTGCCATTTATCGAGGTCTTCGGGGGATACGTTGTCGGCGCGCAGTACTGAATACCAGGAGGCCGCCTGCTGCATAATTTCGTAGGGATATTCCCCGCTCGGCTTCATGGCGTCAGTCCCGCTTCAAGCAGCAAACACTGGAACATCGCCTGGGCCATGTACTTCTTCACCATGCGCTCAGAAACGCCAACTTCTTCGGCAATTTCGCGGTAGGTTTTGCCGTACACCTGAGCCAGCAGGAACGCGTGCCGAGCCTTGTCGGATAAGCGCCTGAGCATCGCATCGATTTCATGCAGGGCCTCAAGCAAAATCGCCCGGTACTCTGGTGATGGCTCGAAATACTCAGGTTGCGCGGCCAGGCTGTCCAGCCATGCCCGTTCAATTTGCCGACGACGCCATTGATCAATACATAATCCGCGCGCGACCGTACACAGAAATGCCCTCGCCTCGCTGGCACCCTCGAAATACCGGGGTTTGAGTAGCAACCGCAGGAAGGTGTCTTGAGTAACATCAGCCATATCGGCTGAGTTAAATGAACCACCAAACCGCCGCACCAACCACTGTTGCAGCCATCCGCAATACTCGCTGTACAAGCGGCCGATGGCGTGGTCGTGAGAGGAAGTTGGGGTTGACGAAGTCAAGATGCTATCTGGCGTAATACGAGTCGTGCGCAGATAGTAAACAATCTCATTCGCGATGTCGAACGCGTCTGTCGCTAAAACTGTTTTTGATTACCGTGCTCAGCACCCTGCGCGGATTTTATAGGAGCCAACATGTTGACTCCTATAAAGGTGACTGCAGTCGCAGTTATCAGATAGAGATACCTCCGTCCGCGATCAGCGTCTGGCCAGTCATCATGGGTGCGGCGAATCCCAGATAAACGATCATTTCAGCAATATCTGCGGTGGTGGCCCAGCGTTTGAGCGGGGTGGTTTCTTCCGAGCTTTTCTTGTGGTCTTCGGTCCATTCGATCGCCCAACTACTGATCACTGCACCCGGCGCAACCGCGTTGACCCGCACTTCAGGCGCCAGTGCCCGAGCGAGGTTTTTAGTCAGATTGATCACTGCCGCTTTTGAAGCGCTGTAGCTGATACTGCTACTAACTGAGCCAAAGCCCGCGATAGACGCAGTATTGACGATTGCTCCCCCGCTCTCTTTAAGGGCCGAGGACGCGGCTTTGGAACACCGGAACACGCTCATTAAGTTGGTGTTCATGATCAGCGCCCAAAGTTCTTCGGTAACGCCCTCCAAATCGCCGATCGGAATCGGTTTGGTGACGCCCGGGGTTCCGGCATTGTTCACCAACAAATCCAGGCGACCGAGCTGTGCGATAGCAGTCTTGACCATGGTATCGGCCTGTTGCGGATCGCCGAGGTCACCGGGCGCGGCAATGGCTTTGCCGCCACCGGCGATAATCTGCGCGACCGCTTCAGGCCCGCGAGGATCATCTGGCAAATAATTGATGGCGACTGTTGCGCCAGAGCGTGCCAATAGCTTCGCAGTTTCCAGGCCAATGCCGGAAGCAGCTCCGGTGATCAGCACGCAGCGCGATTGGAGATCAAACGTGAGCATTCTAATGTCCTCTATTAAGCAGAAACCACGGAGATAAAACGCAGCGGCGCGGCCTTAAAAATCGACGCCTTTGATAGCTAACGCAGGAGGCACAGTCGGACCGATATAGGTGTTATAGATTTCTTTGAAACGTCCGGAAGCGACCTGATTCCAGACGAACAACTTCACCCAGTCGAGCATTTCGAAATCATCGCGGCGCACAGCGATGGACACCAGATCAGGCGGAAACGGCGCTTCTCCCGCCAGTTCAAATGTCGGGAACTGTCCGCTTTTCATCAGCACCCCAGCCACCGCAGTAGCTTGCAGCACCGAATCGACCTTGCCCTGCTGCAGCGCAAGAAAAGCGTCGGTGTCACTGCCGTAGCCGATGTAGCTCGTTTTAGGGTCATTCCAGGCGGCAATATCTTTCTTCAGCATTTGCTCGGTGGAGCTGCCGATCACGCCGCCCAGTACGTGACCTTTGAGGTCCTGATACTTAGTGATTCCGGTGCCTTTGCGGGTTATCACGGCGGTGGTGTAGTTCATGTACGGCTGGCTGAATGCAACGGTCAAACCACGGCTGACGGTGCTGGTGGTGGACGCAATCAGCACGTCGATACGGTTCGAAACCAACGCTGGGATGCGGTCCGACGACGGTGTTTCGACGACTTCAGCGGTCGCGCCCAAGGCTTTGGCCATGTCCAGGCAGTAAGCGACATCGAAGCCATCGGGCTTGTTATCGAGCGTTCTGAAACCCGAGGGCGGTGAGTCGAGCATCACCCCGCAACGGAGCTTTTTCGACTGCACGACTTTGTCCAACGTAGACGCCGCTTGCGAGTAAGGCGCCGCGATAAAACTGCTGACCATGGCTAACATGGCGTAGGTGGTAAGGGTTTTAAGATTCATGCCGAACACCTTTGTTAATGAACGATGGGCCGAGCGATAGGAAACCTTTGATCGTTAGTAATCGACACCGCTTACGCTCAGAGAAGGCGCATCACCGGGGGCGAAGTACTGGTTGTAGATTTCCTTGTAACGGCCCGATGCGACCTGATTCCAAATAAACAACTTGGTCCAGTTCAGGAATTCGTAGTCCGTTCGCTTGACCGCAATCGACAGCAAGTCAGGCGGCATCGGCGCATCGCCAGCCAGCTCCAGGTGCGGAAACTGACCGCTCTTGATCAACAGAGTCGACACCGGCACTGACAGTAAAATCGCATCGACCTTGCCCTGCTCCAGTGCCATGTAGGAATCGTTATCGCTGCCGTAGCCGGTGTAGTTGGTTTTCGGTTCGTTCCACGTGCTGATAGCCGCTTTAAGGAATTGCTCGGTGGTGGTTCCGGTAACGCCCCCCAGAGCATGGCCTTTGAGGTCAGCCCAGCTTTTGATCCCCGCGCCTTTACGTGTGAGAACCGCGATCGGCACACTCAAATACGGCTGGCTGAACGCGACGCTCAAACCACGGGCTGACGAGTTAGTTGTGGACGCAATCAGCACGTCGATACGGTTGGAAACCAGCGCAGGAATGCGATCCGGAGACGGCGTTTCGACGATCTCTGCTTTGGCGCCCAACGCCTTGGCCATGTCGTTGCAATACGCCACGTCATAGCCGTCGGGTTTGTTGTCTGGAGTGCGAAAACCTGACGGAGGGGAATCGAGCATCACCCCACAGCGCAAGACTTTCGACTGGACGATGCTGTCGAGTGTGCTGGCTGCCGACGCAAGGCCCGGCAGGCTCAGGGCCAACAGAGTTGCAATGGATACACGCAAGGACCGATTTAGCATTTTCTGGTGCTCTCTATGGGAGGAATGTTCTGGCAGCAGCAACGTGACTCTTATTGGTTTGATGGATCAGCGTTCAAATCACCTGCTCAGCAGTGCTCCCGGCGCAAGAACCTCTGCGTGTGCTGACTGCTGGGTTGTTCGAGAACCTGCGCAACGGTGCCGATTTCGCACACTTCGCCCGCATGCAAAAATGCCACGCGATCACTGGAGTTACGCGCAAAGGCAATGTCGTGAGTCACCACCACCATGGTCATGCCCTCGGCGCGGAGCATGCGCATGGTGTCGAGCACCTCGCCCACCAACTCCGGATCGAGAGCTGAGGTCACCTCATCAAACAGCATGTAGCTGGGCTCCATCGCCAAAGCCCGAGCAATCGCCAAACGCTGTTGCTGGCCGCCGGACAACCGCGAAGGCAACAAATCCGCCTTGTTCCCGAGCCCGACGTGATTCAGGTGCTTGATCGCCAGCTCCTTGGCTTCACGGCGACTCTTACCCGTGACTAGACGCGGCGCGAGGGCAACGTTTTCCATTGCTGTGAGGTGTGGGAATGCATTGAACTGCTGAAAGACAATGCCCAGTTTCTGCCGCAGCTTGTTCAGATCGGTCTTGCGATCATGAACATCCACACCGTCAACCTTGATATGCCCACCCTGAATCGGTTCCAGGCCGTTGATGCATTGCAATAGGGTCGATTTCCCCGAACCGCTGGCGCCTAGCAAACACACCAATTCACCTTTATTGATGTCGAGATCGATGCCCTTGAGGATCTCAATATTGCCAAAGCGTTTGCGTACCGAACGAATCTCGATCACAGGGCCATCCTCCTTTCCAGACGCGCGCTATAGCGCGAGACCGGGTAACAGATAACGAAATAAAACAGGCCCACGCCCATTAGTAGCGGCAACGCCTCATTGGTCCGGGTGATCAGAATTTGCGACGACTTCATGTACTCGACGTAACCCACAACACTGACCAATGCGCTGTCTTTGGTCAGGCCCAATAACAAACCGACCCACGCCGCAAAACTGGTGCGCACGGCCAACGGCGCACTGATATGGAAGAACTCATGAAAGCCATTCATGCCCAGCGAGCGCGCTGATCGCCGGTATGTCCGCGGCACTGATGCCAGGCCCGCGCGCACTACCTCGGCGGTGACCACGGCCATGGATGAACTGAGCACCAATACGCACAGCCAGAATGTGTCGAAGCCGACCCCGGCCAGAGACAGAAAACTGTTAGCCAGCACCAGTTGAATAATCAGCGGAACGCTGCGTACCACATCGATATAAGGCGCCGTTACTACCCGCAGCAGCACCGAGGTAAAACGCATCCAACCCAACAAAATGCCCAGCAGCGTGCCAAAAAACCCCGACACCGCCGTCACCCATAACGTATGCAGCGCGCCTTGCAGCAGGAACAGCGCATCACTCCAGTGCAACCCCGGATCAGCCAATACAAATTGCATGCTCAGGTCCTCAACTGGCGCCAGAACACCACGCGCGCGCCAAGCTCGATCAACTTGGCGATCACGTAGTACATCAGGGCGGTGATAAAGAAGAATTCGAAACTGCGGAAGCTCACCGATTGCGCCGACTGTGCAGCACCGGACAACTCATGCAGTCCCACTAGCATGCCCAGCGAGGTATTGAGCATGGCCCACACTGCTTGAGTGACGAAGCCGTAAAAGACAATGCGCAACAGCTGCGGAAAGATCACGTGTAGGTAGGTTTGATAACGACTCAGCCCCAGCGAACGTGCCGCCGAGAGCTGTTGCCTGGGTACCGCTGCCAACCCGCCGCGAAAAATCTCAGCGAGATAC
>NZ_JAMFRV010000382.1 GCF_026224925.1 Pseudomonas sp.
CCTGTATTACAAAGCGCTGGACGGCAAAACCTATCAGTTGAACTTCATTGATACCCCGGGCCACGTGGACTTCACCTATGAAGTCAGCCGGTCCTTGGCCGCCTGCGAAGGCGCGCTGCTGGTCGTCGATGCGGGGCAAGGGGTTGAGGCTCAGTCCGTTGCCAACTGCTACACCGCTATCGAGCAGGGCCTTGAGGTCATGCCGGTACTGAACAAAATCGACTTGCCGCAGGCCGATCCTGACCGCGTCAAGGAAGAGATCGAAAAGATCATCGGTATTGATGCCACCGACGCAGTTGCCTGCTCGGCCAAGACCGGCGTCGGCGTTGACGAAGTGCTGGAGCGTCTGGTTCATACCATTCCTGCACCAACCGGTGATATCGAAGCGCCGCTGCAAGCACTGATCATCGACTCCTGGTTCGACAACTACCTTGGCGTTGTGTCGCTGGTGCGTGTGCGCCACGGTCGTGTGCGCAAAGGCGACAAAATTCTGGTGAAGTCCACCGGTAAAATGCACTTGGTGGACAGCGTGGGTGTGTTCTCGCCCAAGCACACACAGACCGTTGATCTGAAAGCTGGCGAAGTAGGCTTCATCATCGCTGGCATCAAAGACATCCACGGCGCCCCTGTCGGCGACACATTGACTCTGAGCACCACGCCCGATGTAGACGTGTTGCCAGGCTTCAAACGTGTGCAACCGCAGGTATATGCCGGTCTGTTTCCGGTCAGTTCGGACGATTTCGAAGACTTCCGCGAAGCGCTGCAAAAGCTGACGCTGAACGACTCATCCCTGCAATACGCGCCGGAAAGCTCCGACGCACTGGGCTTTGGCTTCCGTTGTGGCTTCCTCGGCATGCTCCACATGGAGATCATCCAGGAGCGTCTGGAGCGTGAATACGATCTGGACCTGATCACCACGGCCCCAACGGTAATTTTTGAATTACTGTTGAAGACCGGTGAAACGATCCTCGTTGATAACCCGTCCAAGCTTCCTGATCAGTCCACGATCGAGGACATGCGCGAGCCGATCGTGCGGGCCAATATTCTTGTGCCCCAAGAGCACCTGGGCAACGTCATTACGCTGTGCATCGAGAAACGCGGTGTACAACATGACATGTTGTTCCTGGGCACTCAGGTACAAGTGACTTACGACCTGCCGATGAACGAAGTGGTTTTGGACTTCTTCGACCGTCTCAAGTCAGTGAGCCGCGGGTATGCGTCTCTGGATTACCATTTCAACCGTTACCAGTCTGCAAACCTGGTCAAGCTTGATGTCTTGATCAACGGTGAAAAAGTCGACGCACTTGCGTTGATCGTGCACCGTGACAACGCGAACTTCAAAGGTCGCGCGCTGACCGAAAAGATGAAAGAACTGATTCCTCGGCAGATGTTCGACGTGGCAATCCAGGCCGCCATTGGCGGGCAGGTTGTGGCGCGTACAACCGTCAAGGCGCTCAGAAAGAACGTACTGGCCAAATGTTACGGTGGTGACGTCAGCCGTAAACGTAAATTGCTCGAGAAGCAAAAGGCCGGTAAAAAACGCATGAAGCAAGTCGGTAACGTGGAAATTCCACAGGAAGCCTTCCTTGCAGTGCTCAGGTTGGATAGTTAGGTCCTATGTCACTAAATTTCCCGCTGTTGTTGGTCATCGCCGTTTTCGTGTGCGGTTTGCTTGCGTTGCTCGATCTGGTCGTTCTGGCGCCACGCCGGCGCACCGCGATATCGACGTATCAGGGCAGCGTCAGCCAGCCGGACGTCGCCGTCCTAGAGCGACTGAATAAAGAGCCTCTGCTGGTTGAATACGGCAAATCGTTCTTTCCAGTGCTGTTCATCGTGTTGATCCTGCGCTCCTTTCTGGTAGAGCCTTTCCAGATTCCGTCGGGATCGATGAAGCCCACGCTGGATGTGGGTGATTTCATCTTGGTGAACAAGTTCTCCTACGGGATTCGCTTGCCAGTGCTGGATCAAAAAGTGATTCAGATCGGCGACCCGCAGCGCGGCGATGTCATGGTGTTTCGCTACCCAAGCGACCCTAGCGTCAACTACATCAAGCGTGTAGTCGGTTTGCCGGGTGATCAGATTCGCTACACCAGCGACAAGCGCTTGTTTATCAATGGTGAACTGGTGGCCAAGCAACTGCTCGGTTCAGAGCCCGGTACATTGGGCAGTGCTGAGCTGTATCAAGAAAAACTGGGCGAAGTAGAGCACCAGATTCGTCAGGAAATGACCCGTTACCGCGCGGTTCCGGACCATGAGTGGACGGTGCCAGCCGCGCACTATTTCATGATGGGTGACAACCGCGATAACTCTAACGACAGCCGTTTTTGGGATGATCCCAATATTCCGAAAGACGAGCTGGGCATGGTCCCGGATAAAAATATTGTCGGCAAAGCCTTCGCTGTCTGGATGAGCTGGCCTGAGCCAAAACTGAGCCACTTGCCGAATTTCTCGCGAGTTGGCCTGATCAAGTAGCCAATACGGCGCTGTTACTCAACAGCGCCGTATGTCATTTAGGCTGGCTTGAAACGCTGGCAACGCAACAGCAATCTTGCTGGCAAATACAGCAGCTACGCTTGAGGTCGACCATGACATACGCCGGTTCACAGAAAGGCTTGTCGCTTTTTGGGTGGTTGCTGGCTTTGGCGCTGGTAGCTTTCGCAGCCAGCACGGCGATGAAGGTAGTTCCGCACTATCTCGACTATATGTCGATGAAGAAAATTATTAGCTCGGTCGAAACCGACAAAACGCTGGAAATTACGACGGTCAGCGAATTTTACAACCATGTCAGTAAAGGCATGCAGGTCAACAGCATTCGGGATTTGGATTTGAACAAGGCGTTAAGTGTAACGGTGGAGAACAACAGGTTCCTCGCCCATTTGAAATACGAAGAGCGCGAACCACTGATCCAGAACATTGATCTGGTGATGACGTTCGACCACGAATTCAGCGTGGCTAAACCGTGAGCGTATCCCTGAGTCGCCTGGAGCGTCAGCTCGGCTACACTTTTAAAGATCAGGAGCTAATGGTCCTGGCCCTTACACACCGCAGCTTTGCCGGGCGTAACAACGAGCGCCTGGAATTTCTGGGTGATGCCATTTTGAACTTCGTTGCCGGGGAGGCCTTGTTTGATCGCTTCCCACTGGCGCGTGAAGGTCAGTTGTCGCGGCTCCGGGCGCGGCTGGTGAAAGGTGAAACATTGGCAGTGCTGGCCAGAGGTTTCGACTTGGGCGAGTACTTGCGTCTGGGTTCTGGTGAATTGAAGAGCGGCGGTTTCCGTCGCGAATCAATTTTGGCCGACGCCCTTGAAGCGCTGATCGGTGCGATCTATCTGGATGCAGGCATGGACATGGCGCGTGAGCGTGTATTGGCCTGGCTGACCACCGAGTTCGATAGCCTGACGCTGGTCGACACCAACAAAGATCCGAAAACCCGCCTGCAAGAGTTTTTGCAGTCGCGCGCCTGTGATCTGCCACGTTACGAAGTGGTGGATATCCAGGGCGAGCCGCACTGCCGAATGTTTTTCGTCGAGTGTGAGATCACCTTATTGAATGAAAAAAGCCGTGGTCAGGGTGTCAGCCGTCGTATTGCCGAACAGGTAGCAGCGGCCGCAGCACTCATTGCCCTCGGCGTGGAGAACGGCAATGACTGATTCAACCGCAACACGCTGTGGCTATGTTGCCATTGTTGGCCGGCCCAACGTGGGCAAGTCCACGCTGCTGAACCACATCCTCGGACAAAAGCTGGCGATCACTTCGCGCAAGCCGCAGACCACCCGTCACAACATGCTCGGCATCAAAACCGAAGGCCCGATTCAAGCGGTCTACGTCGACACCCCCGGCATGCACAAGAACGGTGAAAAAGCGCTGAACCGCTACATGAACAAAACTGCTTCGGCTGCGTTGAAAGACGTCGACGTGGTTATTTTCGTGGTGGACCGTACCCGCTGGACCGACGAAGACCAAATGGTTCTCGAGCGTGTGCAGTACGTGCAGGGCCCGTTGATTATTGCGATCAACAAGACTGACCGCCTGGATGACAAGGCCGCGTTGATGCCGCACCTGGAGTGGCTGCAACGCCAACTGCCGAACGCGCAGATCGTGCCGATCTCCGCACAGCAAGGTCACAACCTTGAGGCGCTGGAAGGCTTGATCGCCGCCCATTTGCCGGAAAACGAACACTTCTTCCCGGAAGATC
>NZ_JAMFRV010000383.1 GCF_026224925.1 Pseudomonas sp.
CCGAATGAATTCGGTCCCACAGGGTGCGTGGTCACTCCACGAACGTAACCACCCCTCCAGCCAGCGACTTAACCCTGGCCAATGACTCCACGCGGTAACCCTGTGCATCCAGCTCCGCACGGCCACCTTGAAACGACTTCTCGATCACGATGCCTATGCCAACCACGCTGGCACCGGCCTGTTTGATGATCGAAATCAGCGCCTGTGAGGCTTTGCCGTTGGCCAGAAAGTCGTCGATGACCAACACGCGGTCACTGCTGTTCAGGTGCCGAGGCGAGATCGCGACGGTGCTTTCGACTTGCTTGGTGAACGAATACACCGTCGCCGACAGCAGGTTTTCCGTGAGGGTCAGTGACTGATGCTTACGCGCAAAAATCACCGGCACGCCGAGTTTCAGCCCGGTCATGATCGCTGGGGCAATGCCCGATGCTTCGATAGTAACGATTTTGGTGATGCCTGAATCAGCGAACAGCGTGGCGAATTCGTTGCCTATCAGCTGCATCAGCGCCGGGTCGATCTGATGGTTTAAAAACGCGTCGACCTTCAGCACTTGGTCTGAAAGGACGATGCCCTCTTCACGAATTTTTTGATGCAGTGCTTCCACGATGATTCCTCAGGCGGCGCGAGTGTGCGCAGTAATTGATCAAGATTCAGCGTTTGAGCATGGCGCGGATATCGGCCAGTGCCGTGTTGCCGCGAACGGCTTTTACTTCCACCGGCGTATCATCGTTGCCTTCCCAGGCGAGATCGTCGGGTGGTAACTCATCGAGAAAACGGCTTGGCGCGCAGTCGATGATTTCGCCATATTGCTTACGCTTGGCTGCAAACGTGAACGCCAATGTCTCGCGCGCACGGGTGATACCGACGTACGCCAAGCGACGCTCTTCTTCAACGGTATCGGCTTCGATACTGGAGCGGTGCGGAAGAATTTCTTCTTCCATGCCCATGATGAACACGTACGGAAATTCCAGCCCTTTGGACGCGTGCAACGTCATCATCTGCACGCCCTCGGCGTTGTCCTCTTCTTCCTGCTGACGTTCGAGCATGTCGCGCAAGACCAGCTTGCCGATGGCTTCCTCGATGGTCATGCCGCCTTCTTCGTCTTTCTCCAGCGTGTTCTTCAACGCCTCGATCAGAAACCAGACGTTTGACATCCGGTAATCGGCGGCCTTTTCGCTGGAGCTGTTCTGCCGCAGCCAATTCTCGTAATCGATGTCCATGACCATGCTGCGCAACGCGGCGATAGGGTCGTTCTGCGCACATTGTTGACGCACGCCGTCCATCCAGCGCTTGAAACGCTGCAAGCGGTCGGTATAGCGGCTGTCCAAGTGTTCGCCCAAGCCGATTTCGTCGGTGGCGGCGTACATTGAAATCTTACGCTCGGTGGAATAATTACCGAGTTTTTCCAGGGTCGTCGAACCGATCTCCCGGCGTGGAACGTTGATGACGCGCAAGAAGGCGTTGTCGTCATCAGGGTTCACCAACAGCCGAAAATAGGCCATCAGGTCTTTTACTTCCTGGCGCCCGAAGAAGCTGTTGCCGCCAGACAGTCGATAGGGGATCTGGTGGTGTTGCAGCTTCAGCTCGATGAGCTTGGCTTGATAGTTACCGCGATACAAGATCGCAAAGTCGCTGTAAGGCCGGTCGGTGCGCAGGTGCAGAGTCAACAGTTCAACGGCGACGCGCTCGGCTTCGGCGTCTTCGTTACGGCAACGGATCACGCGGATTTCGTCACCGTGGCCCATGTCGCTCCACAGTTGCTTTTCAAACGCGTGGGGGTTGTTCGAGATCAACACGTTGGCGCAACGCAGGATACGGCTGGTGGAGCGGTAGTTTTGCTCAAGCATGACCACTTTCAGCGACGGGTAATCGTCCTTCAGCAGCATCAGGTTTTCCGGCCGCGCGCCACGCCAGGCGTAGATCGACTGGTCATCGTCACCCACCACGGTAAATTGATGTCGGGTGCCGATGAGTAATTTCACCAGCAGGTATTGGCTGGCATTGGTGTCCTGATATTCATCCACTAGCAGATAGCGGACCTTGTTCTGCCATTTTTCAAGAATGTCGGCGTGCTCTTGAAACAGTTTTACCGGCACCAGGATCAAGTCGTCAAAATCCACTGCGTTATACGCTTTGAGCGTGCGCTGATAGTGGGTGTAGACGATGGCCGCGGTTTGCTCCTTGGGGTTGCGTGCGTTCTCCAGGGCCTGCGCCGGCATGATCAACTCGTTTTTCCACGAGCCGATCATGTTCTTGATTTCGTCGACCCCGTCGTCGCCCGAATACTCTTTTTGCATGATGTCGGTCATCAAGGATTTGACGTCCGTCTCATCAAAGATCGAGAAACCGGGTTTGTAGCCTAACCGAGCATATTCCTTGCGGATGATATTCATGCCCAGGTTGTGGAACGTCGACACGGTCAGGCCGCGGCCTTCACCGGCCTTCAGCAGGGTACCGACGCGCTCTTTCATTTCCCGCGCGGCCTTGTTGGTAAAGGTCATGGCGACGATGTGCTGCGCGCGGATGCCGCAATTCTGAATCAGATGCGCAATTTTGCGGGTAATCACGCTGGTCTTGCCGGAGCCAGCGCCGGCGAGCACCAAAAGAGGGCCGCCGACGTAGTTCACGGCTTCTTGTTGCCGGGGATTGAGTCGGGACATGACAGAAAGAGGTCGCTCGATAAATGGCCGGGCATTTTAACAGGATCAAACATTTGTGCGGTCATCGTCCGACACTGTGACGCAGCACGCGATCTAAATTTGCCCGTTTTGTTACTTTCGCGCAGGATGCGCAGTGAATTGTGCTTGATCCAAGGTTTTTGCGCTGTATCACCAACGATTTTTAGTGAGTCTAGGGAGCTAGTTTGTCTACGCCTGTCCAACCCTTGCGTTTGCTCCTACTGGCCACAGAGCCAGAATGGTCGGCGTTGTTGCGTGATTGCCTGGCTCCTTTGGGAGACTCAGTAGTGCTGGTCTGCGCCCCGAGTTGGGAGGACGTCAGCAGCCTGTTCGATGACGAACGAAATGCAGTGTTATTGACAACACCCCAACTACAGCCTGCGCCGGGACGCTGCAAGTTGCCGGTGGTCATGCTGCTCGACGACGAGCCGTCAGGGCCTCTGGACGGTGTCAGTGATTGGTTGGTGCTCAGTGCGCTTAGTAGTGACACGGTTCGCCGTTGCTTGCGGCATGTGCGCGAGCGCGGTGTGCTGGAAAACACGCTGCAACGCCTGGCCGAGCAAGACCCTCTGACGGGCATCGCCAATCGGCAGGGTTTTCAAACGTTGTTGACAGCGCGTTTGGCCGAAAACGACGGGCGGGGTCTGGCTCTCGGGCACCTCG
>NZ_JAMFRV010000384.1 GCF_026224925.1 Pseudomonas sp.
ACCAGCAAGGCCATCGCCGACAAGCGCCCGCAACTCGAAGATTTCGTCGCGCGTATCGAACGCGCCTATATCTGGGCCAACAACCACCCCGAGGAGTACGCCGCAGCTCAAGCCAAGGTCACCGGCTTGCCGCTGGAGGTGCACCTCGCCGCTGCAAAGGCAACAAAGATGAACCGCGTCGACATCGACGACAGCGTGATCAAGGGCCTGCAGTCCACCGCTGACATCTACCAGGAAGAAGGCATTTTGACCAAGCACATCGACGTCTCACAAGGCTTCGATAAAAGCTTTAACGCCGCACGCGCCCAGCTCACTCAAGCAGCCCACTAGCGACTAACCCAATAATCGGTGCAGGAGAGAACGATCATGAGCAACACCCGTCAATTGAAACTCGGCGTCTTGGTTACCGGCGTCGGCCACGGCTGGGGCGAATGGCGCCACCCAAACGCGCAGACGAATGGCAGCATCAATTTCGGCCTGTACAAGCATTTTGCACAGGTGGCAGAAGCGGGAAAATTCGACTTTGTCTTTATTGCCGACAGCCTGCACATTCATGAAAAATCCAGCCCGCATTACCTCAACCGCTTTGAGCCGCTGACGATTCTGTCTGCATTGGCGGCGGTCACCGAACACATCGGGCTGGTGGCAACCGTCACCGTTAGCTACACAGAACCCTTCCAGGTTGCTCGGCAGTTTGCATCGCTGGACCACATCAGCGGCGGCAGGGCCGGTTGGAACGTTGTCACTTCTTGGCTCAGCGGCACGGCCGACAACTTCGGCAAGGCTGAACACCCGCCACATCCGGTGCGTTACCGCATTGCCAAAGAACACGTGAACGTGGTCAAGGGCCTGTGGGACTCTTGGGAAGATGACGCCTTCGCCGCCAACAAACAGACCGGCGAATTCTTCACCCCTGGCAAACTGCATGCTCTGAACCACAAGGGCGAGTTTTTCTCAGTCAAGGGTCCGCTGAATATTTCCCGCTCGAAGCAAGGTCAACCGGTGATTTTCCAGGCTGGGACTTCCGAAGACGGGCGTGCCTTTGCCGCCCAGAACTCGGACGCGATCTTTGTCGGTGCCGAATCATTTGAAGAAGCCCAAGCGTATTACCACGACCTGAAAAAACGCGCCAAAGCCTTTGGTCGTGATGCTGAAAACCTGGCGATTCTGCCGGGTATCCGACCGATTGTTGGACGTGATGAAGCGGAGGTCGAAGAGCGTTATCAACAGGCAGTGAAACTGATTAGCATCGAGGACGCCATTGTCGCGCTGGGTCGTCCTTTCAACGATTACGACTTCACTGCACATGACCTTGACGCCCCCTTCCCCGACGTAGGCGATCTGGGTTCCAACAGTCACCGTGGCAGCTCCGATCGGATCAAGCAGTTGGCCAAGGAAAATCACCTGAGCCTGCGGGACGTAGCGCTGTATTTCTCACGTCCAAATCGGGATTTCGTGGGCACGCCTGAGCAGGTTGCGGACGCCATCCAAGCCTGGTTTGAAGGCGGTGCGTCTGATGGGTTCATCATCAACCCGATACTGCCCGATGGCTTGCAGTACTTCACCGAACTGGTGGTGCCGGTGCTGCAACAGCGCGGGTTGTTCCGCAAGGACTACAGCGGCTCGACGCTACGTGAACATCTGGGGCTTGAGGTGCCTGTCAATCGCTACGCGCCGCAGACATCCGACACGCAGGGTTCCAGCCACGCCAAGCATGAGGTGCTGGCATGAGCGAGTCCCTGAATAAACTCTTGGCCGATTTGCACGCTGAACGGGTTGCCAACTGGGCGCCGGAAAAGCTCCAAGTGAACATTGATCAGCGCCGACATCTGCTGGAAACAGCCGACCATAAAGCCTTCGTCAAGGCCGGCGACCGCATCGAGCCGTTTGAACTGCTCGACGTAGAAGGTGGCACCCTGAGCCGCGAACAGCTGATAACTAACGGCCCAGCAGTGTTGATTTTCTTCCGATTCGAAGGCTGCCCGGCGTGCAATATCGCCCTGCCCTATTACCATCGTCGACTGTTCCCGACACTCAAAGAACTGGGCGTGCCTCTGGTAGCGATTAGCCCGCAGGTGCCGGAAAAACTCATCGGGATCAAGCAGCGTCATCAGCTTGAGTTTCACGTCGCGACCGACAAAGACAACGCACTCGGGCGCCGCCTGGGGATTCTCTACAGCTTCGACGAGGCGTCCCGCGCTGCCTCGACCCAGCGCGGCGGCGGCATCGGCGAAATTACCGGCACCGGAACCTGGGAGCTGCCGCAGCCGACCGTGGTGGTAATCGATGGCAATGGATTGGTGACGTTCGCCGAGGTCAGCCCGGATTGGCTGGTGCGTACCGAAGCGGGGCCAATCATTGCGGCGGTAAAAGCGGCTTTAGCCAATCACGCGCTGCCGATTGCGATCTGATTGTTGACGACTAATAACCCAGCGCTGTTCAATCGAGATTGCGGCGCTGTAGGACCGTCAGGGCACACTCTATTGACTGCCTCGCTATCCACTGCCTCGGGCAGTCAACCATAAAGGATTCACTGATGAGCCTTTCTACCCTTCGCCCATCGTTGGCTTCTCACGTTGAGGGCGAGAGCGCCGAAGCGTTTAGCACTCGCCTGGCTTTACTCAGCGCCACACTGGCTGATACAGCCGAACACTACGATGAGAGCGGCGCCTTCCCACACGACAACTTCCGTTTGCTGCATGAGCATGGGCTGCTGGCGTTGACCGTGCCGACGGCTCTTGGCGGTGCGGGGGTCGATCTGGTCCGGGCGCAGCAGGTCATCAGTGCGGTGGCCAAAGGCGAACCCTCTACTGCACTGATTCTGGTAATGCAGTACCTCCAACATTCGCGCCTGCAAGACAGTAAAAGCTGGCCTGATGATTTGCGCAGACGGGTTGCCCAAGACGCAGTGCGTGATGGCGCGCTGATCAATGCGTTGCGCGTCGAGCCGGATCTTGGCACGCCGGCACGCGGCGGTCTGCCCGCGACGATTGCTCGGCGTACCGCAGAAGGTTGGCGCATCAGCGGCAGCAAAATCTACTCCACTGGCAGCCATGGCCTGACGTGGTTCAGTGTCTGGGCGCGCAGTGACGATGACGACCCATTGGTGGGCGCCTGGTTGGTGCCCAAGGACACGGCCGGCATTCGTATCGTCGAGGACTGGGACCATTTGGGCATGCGCGCGACGTGCAGCCATGAAGTGATCTTCGACGACGTGCTGGTGCCGTTGCGACATGCGGTGAGTGTCAGCCCCTGGAGCGCGCCGCAATCCGAACTGGATGCGACGGGGTTGTTGTGGATGTCGGTGCTGTTGTCCTCGGTGTATGACGCCATCGCACACTCGGCGCGGGACTGGTTCGTGGAATGGCTGGAGCAGCGCGCGCCGTCCAACCTCGGCGCGTCGCTGTCAACGCTACCGCGCTTTCAGGAAACCGTAGGCCACATCGACACGTTGTTGTTCGCGAACCAGAACCTGTTGGACGCTGCAGCCAATGGCCTGACCCCGGCGAAGCATGCTGCGCAAATTAAATATTTAGTCACCAGCAATGCCATTCGTGCTGTGGAACTGGCCATTGAAGCGGCAGGAAATCCCGGCTTGTCGCGCAAGAATCCGCTGCAACGACACTACCGTAACGTGCTCTGCGGACGAATACATACGCCGCAAAACGACGTGGTATTAACCGGCGTTGGCAAGGCAGTTTTTGCTCAGCGTCAGAAGCAATAATCCAGAAACACCGCGGGGCGTGCCTCGCCAACAAGTTGGCTCTACAGGATCGGGGATTACCGTCGGTTCAGCGTCTGGCCGAGACTCTGTAGGAGCGAACTTGTTGGCGAAGGAAACGACACGGTATCCCAGACAGACCGCGCTGCCCGCCTCCCGAACAAGTTCGGTCCCACAGGGTTTTAGCTCAGCACAAAGACTTCAGCAGCCCTGCGATTCTGTGGGAGCGAACTTGTTCGCGGATGCAGCACCGCGGTCATTCAGACCGACCACGGTGCCTGGCTCGCCAACACGCGGGCTATAGAGAGGACCATCAAGGAGCCGGGTTTGGTTGGCGCACGTGGATGGCTTCGATGCCTGCGAGCACTTCGTCGGACAAGGTCAGGTCGGCACTCGCCAGGTTGCTGGTTAATTGTTCCAAGGTGGTGGCGCCGATGATGTTGCTGGTCACGAACGGTCGGCTGGTGACATAGGCCAATGCCATTTGCGCTGGGTCCAGACCGTGTTCTTGGGCCAGTGCTACATAGGCAGCGCTGGCGCTGTCGACTTGTGGGTTGTTGTAGCGTTGGAAACGCTCAAACAACGTCAACCGCCCAGTGGCTGGACGAGCGCCATTCAGGTACTTACCTGCCAACACACCGAAAGCCAGTGGCGAGTAGGCCAGCAAACCGATCTGCTCACGAATCGCGATTTCTGCCAGGCCGATTTCAAACGTGCGGTTAAGCAAGTTGTAGGGGTTCTGGATCGACACCGCGCGCGGCAGGTTGCCATTTTCCGCCAGGTGCAGAAAACGCTGGGTGCCCCACGGGGTTTCGTTGGACAGACCGAAATGACGGATCTTGCCCTCTTTCACCAGATCGTCTAATACCGACAAGGTTTCTTCGATCTCGACCGGTTGGTCGTCCGCATCATGGTTGTAACCCAGCACGCCAAAAAAATTGGTTTTACGGTCTGGCCAGTGCAGTTGATACAGGTCCAGATAATCGGTATTCAAGCGTTTGAGGCTGGCCTCTAGCGCGGCAACAATGTTGGTACGGTTGAGCCGTGGGTTACCGTCGCGAATGTGATCCATGCGGCCGGGCCCAGCTACCTTACTGGCCAGCACCCAGTCACTGCGGTCGCCGTACTTCTTGAAGTACTGACCGATAATGCGCTCAGTCTCTGCGTAGGTTTCACCGCCTGGCGGTACCGGGTACATCTCGGCGGTGTCGAGAAAGTTGATCCCGGCATCCTTCGACTGACGAATCTGTGCGAAGGCTTCTTCTGCGGTGTTTTGCTCGCCCCAGGTCATGGTGCCTAACGCGATGGCGCTGACCTTGATGTCGGTCTTGCCCAGTGAACGAAACTCCATCGATAACTCCGTAGGGTTCAGATATAAAAAAGCGCCCTGAGGGGGCGCTCGAAAAATTCGGTAACTATTTCAGTGACTATCAAGCACCTTCCAAGGCCGATGACGCCAGTCTTTTTTCAATCTCAACGGCCTTTTTACTGTGCCTATTGGTCGGTACCGGCAGCCCTAAATGGCCCCTCAACGTGTCATGAGTGTACTCGCTGCGAAACAGGCCGCGCTCGCGCAGGATGGGCAGAACCTTATCGACAAACAGCGCGAACTCGCTCGGCGCACTGATCCTGAGATTGAAACCATCCACCGCGCCCTCGACGAACCAACGCTCGATTTCATTGGCCACTGTCTGCGGCGACCCAACAAAGTTTGAATAACGGGTGGCAAAACGCAGCGCCGCCTGGCGCAGGGTCAGGCCTTGTTCACGCGATGTATTTTTGATGTGTTCTGCATGACCGCGATAGCCATTGCTACCAAGGTCGCCCAGCTCCGGGAATGGTTCGTCCAGCGGGTACTGACTGAAGTCATGATAGTTAAACGGACGACCCAACTGCACCAGTGCTTTGCCCAAGTCCAGTTCGCCGTGCAAATCGCGCTCGATCTGTCTAGCCTGTTCGTCAGTATCGGCAATGATCGGGGTAATCCCCGGCAAAATCACCACATGGTCAGGGTTTCGGCCAGCCGCAGCGGCGCGTTTTTTTACGTCTTGATAATAGGCCTGGGCATCTTCGAAATTGTCCACACCCGCAAAAATGCCTTCGGCAAAATTCGCCGCCAGGTCGCGGCCGGACTCGGAGATACCCGCCTGAAAAATCACTGGTTGGCCCTGACGCGAACGCGCGATGTTCAGCGGCCCGGTGACTGAAAAAAACTCGCCGTGATGATCAAGACGATGCTGACGCTGTGTGTCGAGAAAGGTCCGACTCTGCTTGTCGCGTGGGAAGGCGTCGTCTTCGTAGGTGTCCCACAGACCTTGCACCACTTGCAGATGTTCACGAGCGCGGCGATAGCGGTCAGTGTGATCGATATGTTCCTCACGACCAAAGTTACCCGCTGCGCCTTCCAGGCCGGTAGTGACCACGTTCCAACCGGCACGGCCGCTGCTGATCAGGTCCAGCGAGGCGAACTGCCGCGCAACGTTGAAGGGTTCGGTGTAGGACGTGGTTAAGGTTGCCACCAGGCCAATCTTCGAAGTCGCGCCTGCCACCGCGGACAAAAGCGTCAGTGGTTCCAGGCGGTTGAGGTAATGGGGGGCGGAGTCGGGAGTGATGTAAGGGCTATCGACGATGAACACCAAATCGAACTTCGCCGCTTCCGCCCGCTGCGCCTGCTTGCGATACCAGTCGATATCTACGCTGGCATCGCCAGGAATCTCTGGGTGCAGCCAATCGTTTTGCGAGGTACCAACGCCCGTAAGAATCGCGCCAAACCTGAGTTGCCGTTGCTCTGCCATGTTTTTCTCCCCAATGATTGAAGGCTCTGCGGCCGACCGTGGGGATGAACATAAACGCTGAGAGCGAGCTTGTGAAATGCCTGTAAGCTCTAACCTAATATAGATTTATGTTATTAAATATTTGTTCTTATATAAAAATCTGTAGAAACCAATTTGTTGGCTCCTACAGATTTACGCGTAACCTGAACAAAAAACGCACACAAAAAAACGCCGCTCATTGAGCGGCGTTTTTATACAAATGGAGCGGGAAACGAGACTCGAACTCGCGACCCCGACCTTGGCAAGGTCGTGCTCTACCAACTGAGCTATTCCCGCACTGCAGCCGCGCATTCTAATACGTGAACCGGGATCGTCAACCCCTGCACAACCAATCAGGCTTCAGCCAAGTCGCGCCATGAAGCTCACGCCTCACGATCAGGAGGGTTACGCTGCGGGGGCACTGGCATATCTCCGCGAAGTATCGGCCACGCCGCGCGCAGGTAATACACGCCCGACCAGATGGTGAGAATGCCGGCGATCACCAGCAAACCTTCGCCGATGTGATACAGCCGCAGCGCAGTGGCTTCTTTCTCGTGCTGCACGATCAAAACGACCAGCGCGACCATCTGCATGATGGTCTTGAGCTTGCCGACAAAGGCCACCTTCACCGTGGCACTCATGCCGATTTCAGCCATCCATTCGCGCAATGCCGACACGCTGATCTCGCGCCCCACGATCACCGCCGAGGTCAGTGCCAGCAGGATGCTCGACCAGCCGCTGGTGGGGTCGGACTCCACCAGCAGAAACAGCGTCACCGCCACCATCAGCTTGTCAGCGACCGGATCGAGAAACGCACCGAAGGCCGAGGTCAAATTCATCCGCCGCGCCAGAAAACCGTCCAGCCAGTCGGTAATCGCCGCCAGCACGAAGACGATCGCCGCCGTGATGTTGTGTCCCGGAAATGGCATGTAAAACACCGCGACCATCACCGGCAGCAACGCGACGCGGAAGAGGGTCAGCCAGGTGGGCAGGTTGATGCGCATGAAAGGTCCAATGGTTTGCCGCAGTGTCGCATGGTGGGAAGTCAGCGGATGAACAAAAACTTCAGACTGCCAAATGAAAGTGAATAAACAGCATGCCGATCAGGCATGCAGGCTGGCGTAAATGCGCTCGGCCAGACCGCGATCGATACCCTTGACCGACATCAGCTCCTCGACCCCCGCGCCTTCGACGCCGGACAGACCGCCGAAGGCCTTGAGCAGCGCCGAACGCCGCCGCGCGCCAATACCTGGCACGTCCTCCAGCACACTGCGCTCGCGCGTCTTTTCGCGCCGCTTGCGATGGCCACTGATGGCAAAGCGATGTGCTTCGTCGCGCACGGCCGCGACCAGGTGCAGCGCTGGTGATGATGATCCCGGATGCAGTTCACGTCCAAGACTGCCGGCCACCTTGCGCGCCAGCACCAGCGTTTCCTCGCCCGCACGTCGGCCCGGTCCCTTGGCCACGCCGACTACCTCGATGCCGGTCACGCCAAGCTCGCTTAGCACGTCCATAGCTTGGGCGACCTGTCCGTTGCCGCCATCGATCAGCAATACATCCGGCTTGGCTCCTTCGCCGTCGGCAACTTTGCGGAAGCGCCGGGTCAGCGCCTGATGCATGGCGGCGTAGTCGTCGCCCGGCGTGATGCCGGCAATATTGAAGCGGCGGTAATGGGATTTCTCAGGCCCTTCCGGACCGAACACCACGCAGGAGGCCACAGTCGCCTCACCCATCGTGTGGCTAATGTCGAAGCA
>NZ_JAMFRV010000385.1 GCF_026224925.1 Pseudomonas sp.
CGCGCCCAGTGCCACGCGCCCACCAATATCACCGGTGAAGGTCCGAATCGGATACGGCCCTTCACTGCGGTCCAGGCAAATCGCATCGAAGCCGCTGCGCGCCAGCAGAAACAGCGAGTCGCCCAACGAAGCGCTGAGTCGCAGCATGCTCGGCCGAACCAGATCACGAAGGTTGCCGGTGTTGCCGGAGCGCGCCGCCAAGGCAAAGAACTCCAGGCTCAGGCGATAGCGCTTGCTGCGCTCATCCTGCTCGACCATGCCTTCGTCCATCAGGCTGCGCAGCAAACGGTGAGTAGTCGGCTGAGATAAACCTACCTGCTGCGCCAATTGCGTCACGCGCTCGCCACCGTCCGGTGCGTTGCCGAGGGTTCGCAGCACCGCAAACAATCTGGAGACACTGCCAACACCGACCTCTTTCGGCTCTTCATTCCGCTCAGTGGAATACATATAGCCAATTCCTTCATATCTATTTTGGTCAGCGAATGAAAGTGAAAAAAGTAGTCCTTTCAGTGAAATTCGCTCTTTCGCCCATCCTAGACTTCGTCCTAATCTGAGTCCACAGGGGCGAATCGAACAACTCAAGGCAGCCGGCTTAGAACGAGCGCCAACGCACCCAGCAGTATCCCTTCGCATCTGCCCATTACAAAAAAGCGTGTTTCGACGCGCCCAATAAATACAGGTGGAACGCGCACATGGCATTTCTCCAACTCGAAGGCCTTAGCAAACGCTATGGCGCAATCGACGCCGTCGTTGCCACAGATCTGGCGGTGGAAAAAGGCGAATTCGTTTCTCTGCTCGGCCCATCGGGTTGCGGCAAAACCACTACCCTGCAAATGATCGCTGGCTTCGTCGACGCGACGGCTGGTCGCATCGTGCTGGACGGTCGCGACATCACCCACGCCAAACCGAGCAGCCGTGGTCTGGGTGTGGTATTCCAGAGTTATGCGCTGTTTCCCCACATGTCGGTGCGCGACAACGTCGCTTTTGGCCTGCGCATGCGTAAGGTGTCATCCGCTGATATCGACCGGCGCGTGAGCACGGTGCTGAACTTGGTGCGCTTGGCCCCGCATGCAGAGCGCTATCCGCGAGAGCTGTCGGGTGGGCAACGTCAGCGTGTGGCTTTGGCCCGTGCATTAGTGATTGAGCCGCCGGTGTTATTGCTCGATGAACCGCTGTCTAACCTCGACGCCAATTTGCGCGAAGAGATGCAATTCGAGATCCGTCGCATCCAACGCGAAGTCGGCATCACCACGTTGATGGTGACCCACGATCAGGCCGAAGCGCTGTCGATCAGTGATCGCGTGGTGGTGATGCAGGCCGGGCGCGTGACCCAGATCGATGAGCCGTACAAACTCTACGAACACCCGCGTACGCAGTTCATCTCCGGCTTCGTCGGCAAGGCCAACATGCTTGCTGGCGACATCGACGCCAAAGGTCGCCCGCAAGTACGCCACAGCCCAGGCGACGGCGCACTGACCCTCAGCCTGCGCCCGGAAAAAATCGACCTGCTCGACGCCGGCAGCGGCCGTTTGCAGGGGCGCATTTCGGTCCGTTATTTTCTCGGCAGCCAATGGCTGTACCGCATTGCAACCGAACTGGGCGAGCTGACCGTGGTACGCCGCAACGACGGCAGCGCGCCGTTGAGCGAAGGCACGACGGTGGGCCTCGACTGGCAACCGGAGCTGTTGCGGGTATTGGCCGCCGACGAGGTGCACGGATGAGTGTATTCGCTGCAATGCGCCAGGGCGGGCGCGGTTACCTGCTGTCGTTGCCGGCGATTATTCTGTTCAGTTGCCTGCTGATTCTGCCGTTGGTGCTGACACTGGTGTTGTCGTTCAACGTGTTCGACTACCAGTTGGGGGTCAAAAGCGGCGAGTTCACCCTCGCCCACTTTGTTGCGCTGTTCACTGATTCTTACTATTACGAAATCTTCTTTCGCACGCTCTGGATCAGCGCTGTCGTCACGCTGCTGTGCGTGGTGATCGGCGTGCCCGAGGCTTACATCCTCAGCCGCATGGGCACCCCGTGGCGCTCGATCTTTTTGATTTTAATTCTGACCCCGCTACTGATTTCCGTCGTGGTCCGGGCGTTTGGTTGGAGCTTGCTGCTGGGTTCTGACGGGCTGATCAATCAAGCCATTCAAGCGCTTGGCGGGCACCCAGTGAAGCTGCTTTACACCTCGTTCGCCGTGATTATTGCGCTGGTACACGTGATGCTGCCGTTCATGATCATTCCGGTCTGGACCTCTCTACAGAAGCTCGACCCCTCCGCTGAACAAGCCGCGCTGTCCCTCGGCGCCAGCCAGGCCAAGGTCATGCGTTTAGTGGTGTTACCCCAAGTCATGCCCGGCGTGCTCTCGGGGACACTGATCGTTTTCGGTCTGTCTGCCAGCTCCTTCGCGATCCCCGGCCTGCTGGGAGGACGACGGTTGAAGATGGTCGCCACCGTGGTGTACGACCAATACCTCTCGGAACTGAATTGGCCCATGGGCGCGGCCATCGCGGTGGTGCTGCTGGTGATCAACTTGCTGGTGATGCTGACGTGGAACCGGATTGTCGAACGCCGCTACAAAAAGACCTTGGGGGAATAAGACATGTCCAGAAACGGTCCTTTGTCGCTGGGTTTTCACGCCCTGGTTGTGCTGTTCATGATGGCGCCGCTGGTGGTTGTTTGCCTGGTGGCGTTCACCCCGGAAAATACCCTGAGTTTGCCGACGTCCGGGTTTTCCCTGCGTTGGTTCAAGGCGGTGTTTGAACGCGCCGATTTCATTCATGCGTTTTACAACAGCTTGATTTTGGCGTTTGTTGCCGCCTCGTTGGCGACTCTGATTGCGGTGCCCGCGGCGCTGGCGATCACCCGCTATAAATTCCCCGGCCGCGACTTCCTCAACAGTCTGTTTCTGTCGCCGATCATCATGCCGCACCTGGTTCTCGGCGTGGCCATGCTGCGCCTGTTCGCGCTGATGGGTGTCAATGGCAGCTTCGCCTGGCTGATGCTCGCCCACGTAGTGATCATCACTCCGTACGTATTGCGGCTGGTGATCGCCGCTGCCATCGGCATTGATCGCAGCGCCGAACAAGCTGCCGAATCCCTGGGTGCCAGCCGCTTCACGCTGTTTCGCCAGATCACCTTGCCAATGATCCTGCCGGGGGTCGCCGGTGGCTGGCTGCTGGCGTTCATTAACAGTTTCGATGAGGTCACCCTGTCGATTTTCGTCAGCTCGCCATCGACCCAAACGTTGCCGGTGCGCATGTACGTGTACGCCACGGAATCCATCGACCCAATGATGGCCGCTGTGTCGGCACTGGTGATCGCACTGACCGCTGCAACGATGATCGTGCTCGACCGGGTCTATGGCCTGGACCGGGTTCTGGTCGGCAAACATTGAGAGGGAAGCACTGAAATGGCGTTGTTTAAACGACTGGTCGAGCAGGATCGACCGACGCTGGCGTTCACCCTCGACGGTCAACCGGCCACCGGTATGCAAGGCGACACACTGCTGACGGCCGTGTTGACC
>NZ_JAMFRV010000386.1 GCF_026224925.1 Pseudomonas sp.
CCGTCTTTGCTGGTTTCGATCAAATCGTTAAGCACCGATACGGCTTCTTTATTGATATCAGTCATTTCCAATTCCTCTTTGGTGGATGATGACTATAGAGAGAGCAGCGACCGTGCCAGCTTTCCGATTACAAAAATCTGTTTAATTTCAATACGTTAAGATATACAAAAAATAAGACGCTCGCTCTTTCTGCAAGATCTGTCGTTTGGCCTGCATGCAGATTGCACGTATTCTCTCCACGCCGCAGAAGGCGCACCCACTGATTGGCGAACACATGAACCCTGAAAAACTTGAATTACTGGTTACGCGGGAAATGCCCTACGGCAAATATAAGGGCCGACTGATAGCCGATCTGCCTGGGCAATATTTGAATTGGTTCGCTCGTGAAGGCTTTCCCAACGGCGAGTTGGGTGCGCTGCTGGCCCTGATGCACGAGATTGACCATAACGGTTTGGGCGCGCTGCTTGATCCATTGCGCAAGACTAAACGCCCGTTCCGACCTTGATCGCGTAGGTCACGCCGCTTTTTGCATGGCACAAAAAAACACGGGGCGCCCGACCAAGGCACCCCGTGAAAAGCCATACAACAACCACTTCCAACAACAACAACAACAACAACAACAACAACCCTGCGTTAATCGAACAGCGCCAATGCTTCAGCGCTGGCTGCTTGAATTCGCGCCCAATCACCGTTTTTGATCCAGGCGTTGTCGAGCATCCACGACCCGCCAACGCACATCACATTCGGCAAGGCCATGTAGCTTTGCAAGTTGGCCGGACTGACCCCACCGGTGGGGCAGAAACGCACGTCGACAAACGGGCCGCCGAGCGCTTTGATCGCGGCGACACCGCCGCTGATCTCTGCCGGGAACAGTTTGAAGCGGCGGTAACCCAAGGCATAACCGACCATTATTTCCGATGCGCTGCTGATGCCAGGCAACAACGGCAGCTCACTTTCAGTTCCGGCCAATAGCAAATCTTGCGTGCAACCGGGCGTCACGATGAATTGCGCACCGGCGGCTTCTGCGTCGGCAAGCATTTTGCGATCCAGGATAGTACCGGCGCCGACACACAGCTCCGGCCGCTGCTCACGCAGTACGCGGATTGCAGTCAGACCGAACGCAGAGCGCAAGGTCACTTCCAGAGTGGTCAAACCGCCTGCGGCAAGGGCATCGGCCAATGGCAGAATGTCTTGTTCACGGGCGATGGTAATCACCGGCAAAATCTTCGCTTTAGCGCAGAGTTCGTCGATTTGCACAATTTTGTTCGCCATGCTGTTCAGCGGCAAGTTGGTTTCTATTGTCTTCATGGCGGCTGATCCTTTGCTCATGGGCACCAGTAAATCTCTAACGAGGGATTGAGGAAGGCACGGATCGGCATCTTGGCGAGGTCATCGCCTGCTACCGCCGCGCGCAACGTGTCGAGTTTGGCCTGCCCGGAAATGGACAGGATTGGCAGACGGGCCGACGCCAGCAACTGGCGTGTCAGGGTCAAGCGTTGACGCGGGACCGTCGGTGCCAGCATCGGCAGGCACCGGCGCTGACTATCAAGGTTCAGCGCTTCGCTCAGGTTGGGGCTATTGGGGAACAACGAGGCGGTATGACCGTCATCGCCCATGCCCAATACCAGCACGTCAATCGCCGGTAGTTCAGCCAATGCCTGATCAGCAATCGTGGCCGCCTCGTCGAGGTTCGCCGCAGCGTTGTAGAGCCCCAAAAAGCGAGCTTTCGCGGCCGGTCCTTGCAACAAATAACGCTTCAACAAGCCAGCGTTACTGTCCGGGTGCTCGACCGGCACCCAGCGCTCATCGGCCAGGCTGATCACCACCTTCGACCAATCCAGGGCATGTGCAGCCAGGCTCTGGAAAAACGCTACGGGGCTGCGCCCACCCGATACCACTAACGTTGCTACGCCGTTGGCAGCAATCGCATTGAGTAACTGCTCAGCCACCGCAGCGGCCAGTTCATTGGCCAACTGTGCCGGGTTGTCGAACTCGTGGGCCACAAGCCCCTCTGGCAGTCCTAATTCATATATCGCCATACCATGACCTCCCATCGCGAGTTATCAAGGCAATGGAGCTCATCGGCCCCCACGATCCGGCGGCGTAGGGCTTGGGCGCATCGCCCGCCTTTTTCCAGCCCGCGATCAGTTGGTCACACCATTGCCATGCAGACTCAATTTCATCTTTACGGACAAACAGGTTCTGATTGCCACGCATAACTTCCAGCAACAACCGCTCATAGGCATCGGGGGTTCGCGCGCTACGATAGGTGTCGGAAAAATCCAATTTCAAAGGACCGCTGCGCAATTGCATGCCCTTGTCCAAGCCTTGATCCTTGGTCATCACCTGCAAGGAAATGCCCTCATCGGGCTGCAAGCGAATGATTAATTTGTTGCTGATTTGCATCCGTTGTTCAGGTGCAAAGATATAGTGCGGCGGTTCTTTGAAATGGATCACGATCTGCGACAACTTTTGTGGCATTCGTTTGCCAGTTCGCAGGTAAAACGGCACGCCAGCCCAACGCCAGTTACGAATATCAGCGCGCAGGGCAACAAAGGTTTCAGTGTCGCTTTGGGTATTGGAGTTCTCTTCTTCGAGATAACCCGGTACCGCCTTACCCTCGCTATAACCCGCGATGTACTGACCACGCACCACTTGGGTGGCGAGGCGTTCCGGGGTGAACGGCACCAGCGCCTTGAGCACCTTGACCTTCTCGTCACGAATACTGTCGGCAGACAAGTCGCTCGGCGGGTCCATGGCAATCAGGCAAAGCAGTTGCAG
>NZ_JAMFRV010000387.1 GCF_026224925.1 Pseudomonas sp.
CAGCGATGAGTGGACCCGGGTGTCCTGGGACGAAGCGCTCGACCGCATCGCCGACCTGATGAAGGCCGACCGCGACGCCAATTTTATCGAGAAGAACGCCCAGGGCCAGACGGTCAACCGCTGGCTGTCAGTGGGTTTTCTGGCTGCCTCTGCGGCCTCCAACGAGGCCGGTTACCTGACCCATAAAGTCATTCGCAGCCTTGGTATGCTGGGGTTCGATAACCAGGCGCGTGTCTGACACGGTCCGACGGTGGCAAGTCTTGCCCCGACGTACGGCCGTGGAGCCATGACCAATACCTGGACCGATATCGCCAACGCGAACCTGATCCTGGTCATGGGTGGCAATGCCGCCGAAGCTCACCCGTGTGGCTTCAAATGGGTGACTGAAGCTAAAGCGCACAATCAGGCGCGGCTGATCGTGGTCGATCCACGATTTACCCGTACTGCCTCTGTGGCCGACTATTACGCGCCAATTCGTACCGGCAGCGACATAGCGTTCATGGGTGGTCTGATCAACTACTTGCTCGCTGAAGACAAAATTCAGCATGAGTACGTGCGCGCGTATACCGACGTGTCGTTCATTGTGAAGGCAGGCTTCGGCTTCGAGGACGGGTTGTTCACCGGCTACGACGCGGCCAAACGTACCTACACCGATAAATCCAGCTGGGGTTACGAACTCGGTGAGGACGGCTTTGCCAAAGTCGACCCAACCCTGCAAGACCCGCGCTGCGTCTATCAGTTGATGAGACAGCATTACAGCCGCTACACCCCGGAACTGGTCAGCCAGATCTGTGGGATGCCGCAAGACGCCATGGCCAAGATATGGACAGAGATCGCCACCTGCTCGCAACCGGGCAAGACCATGACGATTCTCTACGCCTTGGGCTGGACCCAGCATTCGGTCGGCTCGCAGATGATCCGCAGCGCGGCCATGGTGCAACTGCTGCTGGGCAACGTCGGTATGCCCGGCGGCGGGGTCAATGCCTTGCGCGGGCACTCCAACATCCAGGGCCTGACGGATTTGGGGCTGTTATCGAACTCGCTGCCGGGTTACCTGACACTGCCGAGCGATGGCGAACAGGACTACGACACCTATATAGCCACGCGTGCACTGAAGCCGCTGCGTCCGGGGCAGTTGTCCTACTGGCAGAACTACGGCAAGTTCCACGTCAGTCTGATGAAGTCCTGGTACGGCGCCAACGCGACAGTGGAAAACCACTGGGGCTACGACTGGCTGCCCAAACTCGACATCCCCAGCTACGACATCCTGAAAATGTTCGACATGATGGGTGAGGGCACAGTCAACGGCTACGTGTGCCAAGGCTTCAACCCCATCGCGGCGTTGCCCGACAAAAATCGGGTAACCGCAGCGTTGGCCAAGCTCAAATGGCTGGTGGTAATGGACCCGCTGGCGACCGAAACCTCAGAGTTCTGGCGCAATGTCGGACCGTACAATGACGTCAATACCGCCAGCATCCAGACCGAAGTCATTCGGTTGCCCACCACCTGTTTCGCCGAAGAAGACGGTTCATTGACCAACAGCAGCCGCTGGCTGCAATGGCACTGGAAAGGCGCCGATGGACCGGGCCAAGCCCGCACCGACGTGAAAATCATGAGCGAGTTGTTCCTGCGTCTGCGCCAGCGCTATCAGGCCAACGGCGGTGCATTTCCCGACCCGATCCTCAAACTGAGCTGGCCTTACAAGATTGCCGACGAGCCATCACCGGAGGAGCTTGCCAAGGAAGTCAACGGCGCAGCCACCACCGACTTCGCCGATGCCAGCGGCGCGGCAATCAAGAGCGGCCAGCAACTGGCTGGCTTCGCCCAGCTCAAAGACGACGGGAGCACCGCCTCGGGCTGCTGGATTTTCTGCGGCAGCTGGACCGAGCAGGGCAACCAGATGGCCTGCCGCGACAACAGTGACCCTTATGGCATGAAGCAGCACCTAGGCTGGGCGTGGGCTTGGCCGATGAACAGACGCATTCTGTACAACCGCGCCTCGGCCGATCTGCAGGGCAAGCCCTGGGCCGAAAACAAACGCCTCGTGTGGTGGAACGGCAAGGCCTGGGTGGGTACTGACGTTCCCGATTACAAAGCCGATGTGCCGCCGGAAGCGGGCATGAACCCCTTCATCATGAACCCCGAAGGGGTGGCGCGCTTCTTCGCCGTCGACAAGATGGCCGAAGGGCCGTTCCCGGAGCATTACGAGCCGTTCGAGACGCCTATCGGCATCAACCCGCTCCACCCCACTAACAAAAAGGCAACCAGCAATCCGGCCGCTCGTATTTTCGATTCGGTCTGGGATTCGCTTGGGACGGCCAAGGACTTCCCCTATGCCGCCACCAGTTACCGGCTGACCGAGCACTTTCACTTCTGGACCAAGCATTGCCGGCTCAACGCTATTATCCAGCCCGAGCAATTTGTCGAAATTGGCGAAGTTCTGGCCAAGGAGAAG
>NZ_JAMFRV010000388.1 GCF_026224925.1 Pseudomonas sp.
GGGCGGCGTGCTGGGCCGGGTCGGTGGCGAGTTGGGTTACCCGCTGGGGCTGGGGATTATTGGCGACACCGAAATCACTGCGCATTACGCGGACGGTCGGCAGGCGCAGACCTTCTTCGGCGTGAGTGCACAAGAAGCGCAGGCCTCCGGGTTCCAACAATACAACGCCAGCGGCGGCCTGCAGAAGGTAGCGCTGACTCAAAGCCTGCAATTTCCACTGGCTGATGGCTGGCTGCTGTTGACCAGCGCCACTTGGACCCATTTGACCAATTCAGCCGCGGACAGCTCTATCGTTAGAGACAAAGGCGACGAGAATCAGGGTGAAGTCAACGTGGCTTTGGCGTATCACTTTAAGGGGCTGTAGAGAATTACGCTTTGTCACATTCCTGTGCCTCAAACCTCTTGCTTACCGTCCGCCAGCAACACGATTCCGCCGATGATCACGCACACGCCCAGCCAATGCAGGGCGCTGATGCTTTCGCCCAGGCCGAGCCATGATCCAAGCAGTACCACGACAAATACCAGCGAACTCAGCGGGAACGCCAGCGATAATTTGCTGCTGCGCAAGATCAGCATCCAGGTGAGAAACGAGCCGATATAGCAGAATACGGCAACCATCACCGCCACACTGCTCACCGCTGCCAACAGCCAGCTCAGGCCGAACGGAATCGATGCCAAGCCATCTCCGCCAACCTTCAAGGACAACTGCGCACCGCTTTCAAATGCGATCAGCAACACCCACAACGCCAGACTCGCGCCGCGACTTTCAATCCAGTTATTCGTCATAACGACCTCATGCTCCTGTGGCGCAAACCAGCATCACGCCGGCAGTTACAACCAGCGTGCCCAGCCAGCGCCGACGGCTGACGGTTTCACCCAGGACCAGACGCCCGCCGAGTACCACGCCGCAATAACTTAGGCTGATGGCTGGAAATACCAGACTCAGCGGCGCCAGTGACAGCACCTCCAGCCAGGCGACGAACAGCACGGCATAACAGCTGACGCCACACCACAGCAGTGGGGCTCCGGCGATTTGTCGCCAGAAATAGCTCAGCCGAAAGCCACCGACGTGGTCCGGTAAACGATCAAGGCCGAGCTTGAAGGCAATTTGGCCAATGACATCGAGGGCGATGCACAGCGCGATCAGCAGCATCACGGATGGGGTCAAGGGGACAGCTCCAGGAGATTGGGCCTCAGTAATGCAAGGGATGGGCCAGTGCCGGTCCCTTCCCGAATGAATTCGGTCCCACGGATGAAAGGCAAACTCCACAGTGGGACCGAATTTATTTGGGAAGGTGTCAGATCAGACACCCATCATTCACCCATGAAACCGCACCCAGACGGTTACCAAAACCGTCGCCGCGATCAGCCACGCGACGGCCGCCAGGGCCAGGGATACTTCCAGGCGCCAACGATCAACCAGCACGTACAGCGCGGCCAAGTACACGAAATAGGGAATGATCGACCACATGCCAAACAGGATCGTGGTTTTCAGATCTTCCAGTGTGCGGCCTTTGCCGACGATGTAATGCGCGATCAAGGCAAAGGTCGGAAACAGCGGAACCAGCCCGGCGATGTAATAATTTTTGGTCTTGGCCAATGCGGCCAGAACCAGTACCACGGCAGCGCCCAGCAGGGCTTTGAAAATCAGGTCCACGAGGTTCTCTTATTCGAGTGCTATCACAACGGCGGGATCAGCCCAGACCGTATTTTTTTACTTTATCGAACAGCGTGGTCTTGGCCATCCCCAGCTCCAGGCTGGCTTGGCTCAGATTACCGCCGCTGCGTTGCAAGGCATCCGTCAGCAAGTTTTTTTCAAACGTCTCGACGGCTTCTGCGAAGTCCAGACCGTTGTTGGCAGCGCTGGTGCCCGACTTCTTGAACGCAGGAAGACCCAGTGCATAACGTTCGGCGACGTTGCGCAGCTCCCTGACATTACCTGGCCATTCATGGGTCATCAGGCTCGATAACGTCTGGCGGTCCAACTCTGGGGTCTCGCGGTCGAAGCGCAGCGCGGCTAACTGCAGGAAGTACTCGAACAGTTGCAGGATGTCTTCGCGTCGTTCACGTAAAGGGGGCAACTCCAGCGTCACCACGTTCAACCGGTAATACAGGTCGCTGCGAAACTGACTGGTTTGGCTCAACTCATCCAGATTGGATTTGGTGGCGGCGATCACCCGGCAATCCACGGCCACGCTCTGGTTGGAACCTAATCGCTCCAGCGTTCGCTCCTGCAAAACCCGCAGCAGTTTGATCTGCAGGTTCAGCGGCATGCTTTCCACTTCATCAAGGAACAGCGTGCCGTTGTGCGCGTGCTCTATCTTGCCGATTCGTCGTTTGCCGGCGCCGGTAAATGCGTTGGCTTCGTGGCCGAAAATCTCGGTCTCGAACAGGCTTTCCGGTAGCCCACCACAATTGATCGCGACGAATTGTTGAGAATGACGGCGACTGAAATCATGCAGGCAGCGGGCAACTAACTCTTTGCCCGTGCCGGTTTCACCTTCAATCAACACATTGGCTGAGGTGTCGGCAACGTTGGCGATCAACGCTCGCAGGTTTTGCATGGCCGGGGAGCGGCCGATGATCCGGCTCTCTAGCGAGTTGCGTTCGGCCAATTGCCGACGTAGCGACCACACTTCTCGGGCCAGGCCCCGTTGCTCCAGCGCCCGGCGCGCCACTTCCACCAACCGTTCCGGGGAAAAGGGTTTTTCCATAAAATCGTAAGCGCCATCGCGCATGGCGTTAACGGCCATGGAGATGTCGCCGTGGCCGGTAATCAATACCACCGGCAAGCTGCGGTCGCGGGCTTTAAGGCGCGTCAACAACTCCAGCCCGTCGATGCCAGGCAAGCGGATGTCGCTGATAACGATGCCAGCGAAATCATCACCAATTCGCGCCAGCGCTTCTTCGGCACTGCCCAAGCCCTCGCTGGGAATGTCTTCCAGTGCCAGCGCTTGCTGACAACCCAACAGCACGTGGGGGTCATCCTCGACGATCAGAACGGTGAGTTCGCTGTTCATGGTTCCTGGCTTATTCATATCAGTTCGGCTCCCCGGGGCTCGGGTGCGTTGAGCAACGGTAGACTCAGGACAAACGCGGTGCCGCCAGCGGGGGGGTGCTCAGCACTAAGGGTGCCACCGGCCGCAGCGGCAAGGCTCGCTGAAAGGGTCAATCCAAGCCCGAGGCCGTGATCGCCCGGTTTGGTGGTAAAGAACGGCTCAAACAAATGCTTGCGCGCTTCGGAATCGATGCCATGGCCGTTGTCCCGCACGTACAGGCGATAGCGGCCGTCGGCAATTTCGCCTTGCAACCACAACTCAGGCAGCGGCTGTGCGTGCATGGCGTCCAAGGCGTTGCCGATCAGATTGACCAGTATTTGCTCAAGGCGAGTTTGGTCAATCTTCAACACCACATTGTCGAAATCTTCGTGTAATTGCAGGTGCAGGTTATCCAGCCGGGCACTAAGGATTTGCAACGAAGCCGCCACCGCCAAACCCAGCGAAGCCTGACCTTGGTCATCGCCACGGCGGGCGAAGGCGCGCAGGCTGGCGGTTATTCGGCCCATGCGATCTACCAGGTCATTGATGGTCCGCAGATTAGCGCTGGCCGTGTCCAGCGCACCGCGCTCGATGAACCGCACGGTATTGCCGGACAAGGTGCGCAGGGCGGCCAACGGTTGATTCAGTTCATGGGCAATGCTGGTGGACATCTGGCCGATGGCAGCCAGTTTACCCGCTTGAACCAGTTCATCCTGAGCCCGGCGCAAGGTGTCTTCAGCCTGGCGTCGCTCGCGAATCTGGCTTTTCAGGCGTTCGTTGCTGGCGCGCAGGTCCGCCGTGCGCTCGGTGATCTTGCGTTCAAGTTCGTCGTTGGCAGCTTGCAGTGCCTCGCGGGCGGCAAGCCGCGTGGAAATCACTTTGCGCCGCTCGTTCCAGGCAATCAGTAGAAACGCCACCAGCGCACAGACTACCGCCACCAACATGCCTTGGCGGGCGGCTTCGCTGCGCAATTCCTCCAGCGGCGTGAGCAGGGTCAAGTGCCACGGCGTATCGCTCAGTGGGGCGGTCTGCGCCAGATAGCTGACCTGGCTGTGGTCGTGGTCGACGCTACTGTTGGCCGGGAACGTGAGTTTCTCTGCGCCCTCAGCCAAGGGTTCACGGGCCAATGGCACCAGTTCGTTGAGCGGCCACCAGTAATATTGCAGGCTGCGAGCAAGACGCTCTTTGATTTCAGGCGTCAATGGGCGAACCGATTTAAGCCGCCGCGCCGGGTCACTCGACAGGATAATAATGCCGTTTTCATCGGTGACATAGGCTTCCAGGCGCGCCCGTTGCCAGCGCTCTTCCAGCGCTTCGAGGCGCACCTTAATCACCGCTACCCCGATGATTTTGCCTTTCTCTTCTAGACCGTGGGCCAAGTAATAACCCGGTTCACCGGTGGTGGTGCCAATCCCGTAAAAACGTCCTTGCTGACCGCGCACGGCGTCCTGGAAATACGCACGAAAGGACAGGTCTTCGCCCAGATAACTGTCGGCGTCGCGCCAGTTGCTGGTAGCTAACACACGGCCCGTGGTGTCGAGGACGTAGATTGCTCGGCTGCGGCTGCGACGATTAAGCCCTTCCAGGTAATCGTTGACGTTCTGCCGCAGCTCCGGCGTTGGATCATTTAGCAGGCGCGAAACGTTGGCTTCGAGTTCGAGCACGCTGGGCAAGTAGGTGTAGCGGTTAATCTCGCTTTCCACCGTGCGGGCGTGGAGCTCCAACTGGCGTTGACCGTTTTCACTTAGGGCTTTGACGCCATTGCGCTCGCTCACCAGATAACTGACGTAGCCCAGCGCGACCATCAACAAGATGATCAGCGGAGGAATAAACAGGTGGCGTATCAGGCGGGGTTTCACGGCAAGTGATGGCGGGGGCGCGCGGTAGGATTCGGGGTCGCATTTCATCACAGTCGTCCGGGACCGACCAGCGTCCGTGCCGCAATCAGTGCGGGCACGGACAGCCGGGATTGCTTAGTGCTGCAGAATCTTGGCAAGGAACTGTTGAGCGCGCTCTGAACGGGCGGACACATCACCAAAAAACTCTTCTTTTTCACAGTCTTCTACGATCACACCCTGATCCATGAAGATCACCCGGTTTGCCACTTTGCGGGCGAAGCCCATTTCGTGGGTCACACACATCATGGTCATGCCTTCGTGGGCCAATTGCACCATGACGTCGAGCACTTCGTTGACCATTTCCGGGTCAAGCGCCGAGGTTGGTTCGTCGAACAGCATCACCACCGGGTCCATGGCCAATGCGCGGGCAATCGCCACGCGCTGTTGCTGGCCGCCGGACAATTGGCCCGGGTGCTTGTTGGCATGGGCTGACAAGCCAACCCGCTCCAACAATTGCAGGCCTTTTTTCGTGGCCTCTTCCTTGCTGCGGCCAAGCACCTTGATCTGCGCGATGGTCAGGTTTTCAACGATGGACAAGTGCGGGAACAGCTCGAAATGCTGGAACACCATGCCGACACGCGAGCGTAGTTTGGGCAAGTTAGTTTTTGGGTCAGCAATTGAGGTGCCGTCGACAATCACGTCGCCCTTCTGGAACGGTTCCAGTGCATTCACGCACTTGATCAGCGTCGATTTACCGGAGCCCGAAGGACCGCAAACCACCACCACTTCACCTTTTTTGACTTCGGTGCTGCAATCGGTGAGCACCTGAAAGTCGCCATACCACTTGTTGATATTTTTGATGGAAATCATACGGCGAACCTTTTTTGCAGACGCTTCACCAGCTGCGAAGCGGCAAAGCTGATCACGAAATACACCAGACCGGCGAAGATCAGGAACTCATTGGAGCGGCCAATGATGTCGCCACTGGAGCGCGAGGCGTTGAGGAAATCCACCAAGCCAACGGTATAAACCAGCGAGGTGTCCTGGAACAAAATGATGCTTTGCTGCAGTAGCAGCGGGGTCATTTTGCGAAACGCCTGAGGCAGGATAATCAAGCGCATCATCTGCCCATAGTTCATCCCCAGTGCCTGGGCTGCGCCCATCTGACCTTTGGGGATGGCTTGGACCCCGGCGCGTACGATTTCGCAAAAGTACGCGGCCTCGAACATCATGAACGCCACCAGGCATGAGGTGAACGCGCCAATCGGCGTATCTTCCCCGGTGATCCAGCGCAGGACAAAAGGCACTGCCAGATAGAACCAGGTAATCACCAACAGCAGCGGGATAGAACGAAAGTAGTTGACGTAGGCGCCGGCAAATCGCGCCAGCAATTTGCTTGATGACAAACGCATCAGCGCCAGGATCGTGCCTAAAGCAATACCACCGACAACCCCCAGCGCCATCAGCTGGAGGGTCATGATCATGCCGTTCCACATGCCGGGCAGGGCGGGAATAATTCCACTGAAGTCCATTATTTACCCCCCAGAGAGATCAGCCCGGGCACCGCGATTCTCTTCTCGATCATGCGCATCAGCAGCATCAAGCTCATGTTCAAGGTGAAGTAGATTAGGGTGGCCAGCGTGAACGCTTCGAACAAATTGGCCGAGAACTCGGCGGTCTGTTTGGTCTGCGCGAGCAGCTCCATCAGGCCGATCAACGAGGCGACGGAGGAGTTCTTGAAGACGTTGAGGAATTCCGAGGTAAGCGGCGGAATGATGATCCGGTACGCTTGGGGCAATAGCACGTTCCAGTAGATCTGCGGCAGCTTAAAACCCATGGCTCGGGCAGCAGACTCTTGGCCGCGCGGCAACGCCTGAATCCCGGTGCGCACCTGTTCACATACTCGAGCGGCGGTGAATAGGCCCAGACACACGACAACGCTTAGAAAGGCAGAGGTCGTCGGGTTAAGGTCCTGTTTGTACCATTCCTGCAGATTGGCAGGCAGTAGATCCGGTACCAGGAAGTACCAGATAAACAGCTGCACCAGCAGCGGAACGTTGCGGAAGATTTCCACGTAAACCGTGGCGATGCCCGACACCCAACGGTTCGGCACCGTACGCATCACGCCGAGCACGGAGCCCAGCAGTAAAGCAATAATCCAGGCGGCGATGGCAATTGCGATGGTCCAGCCAAGACCGGTTAAATACCAGTCCAGATAGATTTCGTTGCCGATGCCGGTGGACTTGAGGAATACACCCCAGTCCCAGTTGTAATTCATTGGGGTCTCCCCTCCGTTCGATCGATTCATAACCAGAGGGCGCGTTGGCGCTCTCTGGTAATGGAAGAGCCAGTGCTTAGATTTTTACGTCGGGGGCTGGCTTGTCGGTAGGGGTGGCGATCAGTGCTTTCAGTTGGTCGCTCATCGGGAACATCAGATTCAAACCCTTCGGCGGGATCGGCTGAGTGAACCACTTGTTGTAGATGGTGTTGATTTCGCCAGAAGCAAAGGTGTTTTTGATGGCGTCATCCACGGCTTTTTTGAAGGGAGCGTCTTCTTTGCGGACCATGCAACCGTAGATTTCGTACGACTGTGGCGTGCCGGTAACGGCCCAGTCGCCTGGCGTCCTGGCTTTGGCCATTTCGCCTGCGAGCAAGGCATCATCCATCATGAATGCCACTGCGCGGCCGGATTCCAGCATCTGGAACGATTCACCGTGGTCTTTAGCAGAGATTACGTTCATGCCCATTTGCTTGTCGGCGTTCATCGCTTTAAGGATGCGCTCGGACGTGGTGCCAGCGGTGGTCACGACGTTCTTGCCTTTAAGGTCAGCGAAGTCCTTGTAGGCAGAATCTTTTTTCGACAGCAGACGGGTACCGATTTCAAAGATGCCGACCGAAAAATCAACCTGCTGTGCGCGTTCAGCGTTGTTGGTGGTCGAGCCACATTCAACGTCAACGGTGCCGTTCTGCACCAGCGGGATACGGGTTTGCGAGGTCACCAGGTTGTACTTGACCTTCAGGTTCGGCATGTCCAGGTCTTTCTTGATGGCCTCAACGATTTTCAGCTGAATATCGTGGGAGTAGCCGACCGGCACGCCGGAAGCGTCAGCCAGGTAGGAAAATGGAATGGAGCTGTCACGGTGCCCGAGGGTAATAGTGCCGGATTCTTTGATTTTCTTCAGTGTGCCAGTGAGTTCGGCAGCGAAAACTGGAGTGCTCATCAGAGCGGCAGCGATTGCTGCGCCCAAAATAGGGTGAACGATGCGCATCGGTTAATCCTCGACTTTGTTTTTTTATGGAACCGACGTAGCGGTCCGTGTAGTCCGCAAATGCCTTTACGGTGGCCCAATCAGGCACACGCTACGATCAATGCATTCGACTAAAAGTGTAGAGCATGACTCATGCCAAGCGAGCTTTCTCGGGTAGGTCATTGATCTATATGGGTTTAATGTGTTTTTTCGTGCGAGGGGCTGGGGCGGGCGTCCGGTAAGCCGAATCGATGGCTACTGAGCGTTCGGAAAGCCGAACGAGAGAGCGGGTAATCCAGCCTTCCCATTGCGGGAAGGCTGTTATGGGCGTTTAGGCTGCTTCGATACTGCTTTTATGACGTGCGACGGTATTGAGGTATTCCTGTACGCGCTGCTGCTCTTCTGGAGTAGTGAACAACCCCAACTTGCTGCGACGCCAGAGAATGTCTTCTGCGCTCAAGGCCCATTCTTCGCTGCACAAGTAATCGACCTCGCGGCTATACAGGCCGCCACCGAGGTGCTCGCCCATGTCGGCCAGGTTTTGCACGCCCTCGACCAAGCGCAAGCTGCGGCTGCCATAGGTGCGAGCCCAGCGACGAGCGATCTCGGTGGGTAACCAGTCAAAGCGTGTTCTTAATTCGCTGGTCAGCGCTTGTGGCGAGCTCATCTCTTCGCCGCCTGGCAGGCTGGCGGAGGCGGTCCAGTTCGGCTTCATCTGCGGGAAGAACGGGGCGAGCTGAGCCATGGCTGACTCGGCCAACTTGCGATAGGTGGTCAATTTACCGCCAAACACCGATAGTATCGGTGCCTCTTCGGCACTGCCTGACAGCGACAAGGTGTAGTCGCGAGTAATCGCCGACGGATTGTCGGATTCGTCATTGCACAACGGACGGACGCCGGAATACGTGCGCAGGATATCGCTGCGGCTCAGCTGCTTCTTGAAATGCTCATTGACCACTTTCAGCAAGTAGTCGATCTCGCCATCGGTGATCGACACTTTGCTGGGGTCACCTTCATATTCGCGGTCGGTAGTGCCAATGATTGTGAAGCGATCCAGATAGGGAATAGTGAAAACGATGCGTTGATCTTCGTTTTGCAGGATGAACGCATTTTCGCCTTCGTATAGGCGGGGCACGATCAAGTGGCTGCCCTGGATCAAACGGATACCATATTGCGATTCGAGTTTCAGGTCGTCACGGATGAACTTGGCAACCCATGGACCTGCCGCATTGACCAAGGCTTTGGCGCGAATCGAAAACAGAACGCCGTCCGCACGCTCCATGTTCAGGTGCCATAAGCCTTTGCTGCGACGTGCATTGACACAGCGCGTTTGCGTATGGATGTGGGCGCCGCTTTCCCGTGCAGCCATTGCATTGAGGACGACCAGGCGTGCGTCATCAACCCAGCAATCCGAGTATTCGAAGCCGCGAGTGATGCTGGCTTTGAGTGGGCTGTCCTCGCCAAAGCGCAGGCTGCGTGACGCGGGCAGTTTTTCTCGTTTGCCCAAATGGTCATACATGAATAGGCCCACGCGAATCATCCACGCCGGGCGTAAATGCGGCTGATGAGGCAGCACGAAACGCATGGGTTTAACGATGTGCGGGGCTTTGGCCAACAGCACTTCGCGTTCGGCCAGCGCCTCGCGCACCAAACGGAATTCGTAATGTTCGAGGTACCGCAGGCCGCCGTGAATTAACTTGCTGCTGGCAGATGAGGTATGGCTGGCCAAGTCATCTTTTTCGCAAAGAAATACTGACAAACCGCGGCCGGCTGCGTCGGCTGCAATTCCGACGCCATTGATCCCGCCACCAATCACGGCGATGTCGTAGACCTCGGAAAGCGGTGGCACGGGCAAGGAAGAGTTGGGCATCTGGCGGCCTCTTTGTTCTGGTTCAATACAGGGCTTGAACGGCGAATTCGAACATTAATGTTCAATTTCGAAAATCATAGCGCAATAAAGACGCGACTTCCAGCTAGAAGCTATTGAAAATATTGATCGGAAGAATAGGAAAAGAACAAAAGTGAACATTATTGGTGTGGGACCATCAGATGGTATGTTCAGTTTGTAGGACCGAATTCATTCGGGAAAGGAGCGCTGCGGTCTGTCTGATTCGCCGCGCTGCAGCCTTCCCGAATGAATTCGGGAGGCGGGCAGTGCGGTTCAAACCACCTCTAGGCGAATCTTGTACTGCGCGAGCATTTGCATGAGTGCAGGAACGGGCGCGTGGTCGGTCACCAGGCAATCGATCAGGGTGATCGGTCCCAAGCGCACCATGGCGTTGCGTCCGAACTTGCTGGAGTCGGCCGCTAATATAACTTGGCGAGCGTTGGCGATGATCGCTTGGGAAACGCGCACTTCTTGATAGTCGAAGTCCAGCAGGCTGCCGTCTTCATCTATGCCGCTGATGCCGACCAAGGCGAAATCGACCTTGAACTGGTTGATAAAGTCGACGCTGGCCTGGCCGACCACGCCGCCGTCGCGGCGAACGTTACCGCCGGCCAACAACACTTCGAAGTCGTCCTTGGCACTCAGGATCGAAGCGACGTGCAAATTGTTGGTGATGATTTTCAGGTTTTTGTGGTTCAACAGGGCGCGAGCGATGGATTCGGTCGTGGTGCCGATATTGATGAACAGCGAGGCGTGATCCGGTATTTGCGCGGCAATCGCCTCGGCAATCCGTTGTTTCTCGTCGCGCATCTGGTCCGCGCGCATGGCGTAGGCCGTGTTCTCGACGCTTGAGTCATAGGCTGCGCCGCCGTGGTAGCGGCGCAACAGGTTCATTTCCGCCAATTGATTGATATCGCGGCGGATCGTTTGTGGGGTCACAACAAACAGCTGAGCCATTTCTTCGATGCTGACATAGCCGCGTTCGCGTACCAGTTCGAGGATCTGCTGCTGACGGGGAGGCAGATTCATTGTTTTGATTTTCCTGTCTGGCTGCCGTGCAAATGGCGTCCATGATGCCGCAGGCAACTACTGCCTGTCAGCCGGAAACTCATGCTGCTCCCCGTACAGGCATTGATCAGTCAGCGTTTTCTTCGTGGGGCTCCCAGTCACGGGTGCGGCTTACTGCTTTCTGCCAGCCGGCATACAGTTTTTCTTTGGCTGAATCATCGAGCTGAGGCTCGAATTCGCGCTCAATGACGGCTTTGTTACGCAGCTCATCCAAGCTACTCCAAAAGCCAATCGCCAGGCCGGCCAAGTACGCGGCGCCCAACGCCGTGGTCTCGCGCATTTGCGGGCGCTCTACCGTTGTGCCCAGGATGTCTGCCTGGAACTGCATCAGGAAGTTGTTGGCGACCGCGCCGCCGTCTACACGCAAGGACTTCAGGCGTTCGCCGGAGTCTTGTTGCATGGCATCAAGTACGTCACGTGTCTGGTAGGCAATCGATTCCAGCGCTGCGCGAATGATGTGGTCGACCTTGACCCCGCGGGTCAGACCGAACAATGCGCCCCGTGCATACGGGTCCCAATACGGTGCACCCAGCCCGGTGAACGCCGGTACCAGATAAACGCCGTGGCTGTCTTTGACTTTGCCAGCGAAATATTCAGTGTCGAGTGCGTCATTAATCAGTTTCAATTCGTCCCGAAGCCACTGGATCGTCGAGCCGCCATTAAACACGGCGCCTTCCAGCGCATAGGCAACCTCGCCGCGCGGACCGCAGGCGATAGTGGTGAGCATGCCATGGGTCGATTGCACCGCTTTTTTGCCGGTGTTCATCAACAGGAAGCAACCGGTGCCATAGGTGTTTTTAGCTTGGCCGGGCTCCACGCACATCTGGCCGAACAAGGCGGCTTGCTGATCACCCGCAATACCGGCAATCGGGATGCCGCTTTTGCTGTGGCCGTAAACTTCCGAAGAAGAGCGAACTTCAGGCAGCATCTCGCGAGGGATATCCAGCACCTGCAACATCTTCTCATCCCATTCCAGGGTATGGATGTTGAAGAGCATGGTGCGCGAGGCGTTGGTGTAATCGGTGACATGTACCTTGCCGCCGGTAAACTTCCAGATCAGCCAGCTATCAATAGTGCCGAACAGCAGTTCGCCTTTGCGAGCACGGTCACGGCTGCCTTCCACATGGTCGAGAATCCATTTCAGCTTAGTGCCGGAAAAGTACGGGTCGACGACCAGGCCCGTGGTTGCACGGATGTAGTCTTCATGCCCGTCGCGCTTGAGCTGCTGGCAGATTTCAGTGCTGCGACGGCATTGCCAGACAATTGCGTTATACACAGGGCGCCCGGTATCGCGTTCCCAAACCAC
>NZ_JAMFRV010000389.1 GCF_026224925.1 Pseudomonas sp.
CGCAGGGACCGCGCATTATTGGGAAGCATGGGCGTACTTGTTGATCTTCACAGGTGCATCGGTCCTCATAACGTTCTATCTCATGCGAAACGACCCGGCGCTTCTTGAGCGTCGGATGAGCGGCGGTCCGACGGCGGAAAAGAGATCAGCTCAGAAGCTCATCATGCTGTGTACTTCAAGCGCATACATAGCCCTTCTTGTCGTGCCAGCGGTTGACCACCGCATGGGTTGGTCCACCCTGCCACTCGTAGGTGTTATGGCCGGAGACGCGCTTGTTGCGATTGGTTTTTATCTCATTTCCCTCGTGTATAAAGAAAACACGTTCGCTTCAGCAACGATCGAGGTCGCGGAGAATCAGAAGGTTATTTCGACCGGGCCATATGCAATCGTTCGCCACCCGATGTATGCGAGCGCATCCCTCTACCTTCTCGGCACACCGCTAGCGCTAGGCTCCTATTGGGGGTTTATACCATTCGCCGCGATGATGCCATTTCTGATATGGCGACTCATTGACGAGGAGCGCTTCCTCGCCGGCAATCTGTCCGGTTATACCGAATACCAGAAACGTGTCCGGTATCGTCTTGTACCGTTCGTGTGGTAGTCGATTCGGGTGCCTTGAGTGGCATATTTATAAGATCTTTATTCCCTAGCCCCCAATCTTTGTAACAACTTACCAAGCGTCCAACTAGGCTTGCCTCATCGCTGGAGGGAACGCCATGGACTTCGTCTATTTGGTACTCGGTGCACTGTTTTTCATCACCCTGGTTGGCTTGGCGCACGGCTGTGCGGCGCTTAACAGGAGACGGTCATGACCGGTTTCTATCTGTTTGGTGGCCTGGTTGCGGCCGGCTTGTTGGTTTACTTGGTCGCCGCGCTGTTGTTTCCGGAGGACTTCCTGTGACCATTCAAGCGTGGGTTCTACTCGGAGCTTTTCTTCTATCGCTGGGCATTCTGGCCTGGCCTCTTGGGCGTTGGCTGACCACTGTGATGGAGGGCCGATTTGCCCTCGGTTCACGGATCGAGTCGCCGCTGTATCGCCTTGCCGGCGTCAAGCCTGAAGTGCAGATGAGTTGGCTTCAATACGCCCTCGCGCTGATCCTGTTCAACGCGTTGGGGTTGTTGGCGGTGTATGCCTTGCAACGGTTGCAAGGTGCCCTGCCCTTCAACCCGCAAGGGTTTGCTGCCGTCACGCCCGACTCGTCGTTCAATACCGCAGCCAGCTTTGTCACCAACACCGACTGGCAAGGCTACAGCGGCGAGTCGACGATGAGTTACCTGACCCAGATGCTCGCGCTGACGGTGCAGAACTTCCTGTCTGCCGCCACCGGCATTGTGGTGGCGATTGCCCTGATCCGAGGGTTCGCACGCCACAGCGCGAACAGCATTGGCAACGCCTGGGCGGACCTCACCCGCGTCACCGTGTGGGTGTTATTGCCACTGTCGCTGATATTCGCGTTGTTCTTCGTCAGCCAGGGTGCGATCCAGAATCTTGACCCCTATAAGGACGTCTCGACACTGGAGGTCATGCAGTACCAGGCGCCAGTGCTGAATGCCGCCGGCCAACCAACACTCGATGCCCAAGGCAATCCGGTGACTAAGGCGGCCAGCACCGACAAGCAGACGATTGCCATGGGGCCGGTTGCCTCACAAGAGGCGATCAAGATGCTCGGCACCAATGGCGGTGGTTTCTTTAATGCCAACTCGGCACACCCCTACGAGAACCCGACAGCGCTCACAAACTTCCTGCAACTGATCGCGATCTTTCTGATCCCCACCGCGCTGTGCTTTGTGTTCGGCCATGTCGTGGGTGACATACGACAAGGCTGGGCGCTGCTGGCGACGATGACGATCATCTTCGTGATCGCGGTGGTGGCCGTCACCCATTTCGAACAACTGGGCAATCCACAGTTTTCAGCGCTGGGCATCGATACGGCGGCGGGCAACATGGAAGGCAAGGATTTGCGCTTCGGCATCAGCGCATCAAGCCTGTTCGCGGCAGTGACAACTGCGGCTTCATGCGGCGCAGTCAACGCGATGCACGACTCTTTCACCCCACTGGGCGGCGCGGTGCCGCTGGTGCTGATGCAGTTGGGTGAAGTGGTGTTCGGCGGCACCGGCTCTGGCCTGTACGGCATGCTGGTGTTCGCCATTCTCGCGGTGTTTATCGCCGGCCTGATGATCGGGCGCACACCTGAGTATCTGGGCAAAAAGATTGAAGCCTACGAGATGAAGATGGTGGCCATTGCGATTCTGGTGACGCCGCTGCTGGTGCTGTTCGGCACCGCCATCGCCGTCATGGCCGAGGCCGGCAAGCTCGGGATCGCCAACCCTGGTGCCCATGGATTCTCGGAAATCCTTTATGCCTTCACCTCGGCGGCCAACAACAACGGCAGCGCCTTCGCCGGTCTGTCGGCCAACACCCCGTTCTACAACATCATGCTGGCTATCGCCAGCTGGTTTGGCCGCTTCGGCGTCATCGTACCGGTGCTGGCGGTCGCTGGCAGCCTGGCGGCGAAAAAACGTCTGGCGGTCACCGGCGGCACCATGCCCACCCACGGGATGCTGTTCGTTGTTCTGTTGATCGGCACGGTGTTGCTGGTTGGCTTGCTGAACTATGTGCCAGCGCTCGCGCTGGGGCCCGTCGTCGAACACCTCATCATGATCAAGTGAGACCACGAACATGACACGCAAAGCGTTCTCCTTGTTCGACCCAAAACTCATAACTCCGGCCATGGTCGAGTCTGCGCGCAAACTCAGCCCCAAGATCCAGTGGCGCAACCCGGTGATGTTCGTCGTCTACATCGGCGCGATTATCACCACCGGCCTTTGGGTTCAGGCCCTCAGCGGCAAGGGTGAGGCCAGCACTGGCTTCATCCTGGCGATCGCCTTGTGGCTGTGGTTTACCGTGCTGTTCGCCAACTTTGCCGAAGCCCTGGCCGAGGGCCGCAGCAAGGCGCAGGCGGCCTCCCTGCGCAACCTGAAAAAAGAAACCTGGGCCAAGAAACTGCTGGAGCCTCACTACGGCGCGCAGTGGCAGTTGGCGCAATCGAGCGGGCTGTGCAAAGGCGACGTGGTGGTGGTTGAAGCCGGCGATCTGGGGGACTCGGTCATCCCCGCCGACGGCGAGGTGATCGAAGGCGCCGCTTCGGTGGATGAGTCGGCCATTACCGGCGAATCGGCCCCGGTCATTCGCGAGTGCGGTGGGGATTTTTCGGCCGTGACGGGCGGGACTCGAGTGCTCTCAGACTGGATCGTCATTCGCGTGACCACCAACCCTGGCGAAACCTTCGTCGACCGCATGATCGCCATGGTCGAAAACGCCAAACGGCAGAAGACCCCGAATGAAATCGCCCTGTCGATCCTGTTGGTCGCGCTGACCATCGTGTTCCTCGGCGTGACGGTGACGCTCCTGCCCTTCTCGCTGTTCGGTGTCGCAGTGGCCAAGTCCGGGACGCCAGTCTCCATCACCGTTCTCATCTCACTGCTCGTGTGCCTGATTCCCACCACCATCGCCGGGCTGCTGTCGGCCGTGGGTGTGGCGGGCATGAGCCGCATGATGGAAGCCAACGTGATCGCGACCTCAGGTCGGGCCGTGGAGGCCGCCGGTGACGTGGATGTTCTGCTGCTCGACAAGACCGGGACCATCACCCTGGGCAACCGGCAAGCCTCGGCGTTTTTACCAGCGCCAGGCGTCAAGGAAGCGGAACTGGTGGATATCGCGCAGCTCGCATCGCTGGCCGACGAAACGCCCGAAGGGCGCAGCATCGTGGTGCTGGCCAAACAGCGGTTCAACCTGCGCGAACGTGACATCGCGGCGCTCGACGCGCACTTCGTGCATTTTTCCGCGCAGACCCGCATGAGCGGCGTCGATATGGGCTCCCGCCAAATTCGCAAGGGCGCCGGCGAGGCCATACTCAAGCATGTCCAGAGCCTGGGAGGTAGTTTTCCGGAGGCAGTGCAGACCAGCATTGAAGAGGTGGCACGCCGTGGCAGCACACCACTGGTGGTGGCCGACGGCGCCAAGGTGCTGGGCGTGATAGAACTCAAGGACATCGTCAAAGGCGGGATCAAAGAGCGCTTCGTCGAACTGCGGCGCATGGGGATCAAGACGGTCATGGTGACGGGGGACAACCGAATCACCGCCGCCGCCATCGCCGCCGAGGCCGGTGTTGATGACTTTCTGGCGGAAGCAACACCTGAACAGAAGCTAGAACTGATCCGCAGCTACCAGGCCGAAGGTCGACTGGTAGCCATGACCGGCGACGGCACCAACGACGCTCCGGCGCTGGCTCAGGCGGACGTCGCCGTGGCGATGAACTCCGGGACTCAGGCGGCCAAGGAAGCCGGCAACATGGTCGACCTGGACAGCAACCCGACCAAGTTGATCGAGGTGGTGGAAACCGGCAAACAGATGCTGATGACCCGTGGCTCGCTGACCACGTTCTCGATTGCCAACGACATCGCCAAGTATTTCGCCATCGTGCCTGCGGCCTTCGTCAGCACCTACCCACAGCTCGCGGCACTCAACATCATGGGCCTGACGAGTCCGAATTCTGCGGTGCTGTCGGCGGTGATTTTCAATGCGCTGATTATCATTTTCCTGATTCCCCTGGCGCTCAAAGGCGTGAAGTACCGCCCGGTCGGCGCGGCCCTGCTGCTGCGTCGCAACCTGTTGATCTACGGGCTAGGTGGGGTGATCGTTCCATTCATTGGTATAAAAGCGATCGACATGGCGCTGTCCGCTGTCGGTCTGACTTGAGGGAGAACGGCTATGCTATCTCTGCTGCGTCCGGCGTTGACCCTACTGATTGCACTGTCACTGCTCACCGGTTTGGCTTATCCGCTGGTCACCACCGGAATCGCCAGGCTGGTATTTCCCCATCAGGCAGCGGGCAGCCTGATCGAAAGAGACGGCAAAACCGTGGGCTCGCTGTTGATCGGTCAGGGTTTCAGTGATCCGAAGTATTTCTGGAGCCGCCCTTCAGCCACCAGCCCCATGGCCTATAACCCGCTGGCCTCGGGAGGCTCGAACCTGGGGCCGTTGAACCCGGCACTGGCGGATGCGATCAAGGGTAGGATCGACGCGTTGCACGCTGCCGATCCGGGAAACACCGCCACGGTACCCGCCGACCTGGTCTATAGCTCTGCCAGCGGTCTTGACCCGCACATCAGCATCGCGGCTGCGCTGTACCAGGTGGGCCGAGTCTCGCGGGTGCGCAACCTGCCCATCGAGCAGGTTCGCCAGCTGATCAACCAGCAATCTGAAGGCACGCTGCTCGGGTTCATTGGCGAACCTCGAGTCAACGTTCTGGCACTGAACCTGGCACTCGATGCCGCGCATTGAGCGCCAATCCACGCACGGTGGGCTTGATGGCCGAACAACGTCCCGACCCGGACCAACTACTGGCCCAGATTCGCGAAAAAGAAGCGCAAGCCAAACGCGGTCGGCTGAAGATTTTCTTCGGTGCCAGTGCCGGTGTCGGCAAGACCTACGCGATGCTGGCGGCGGCCCATACCGCAAAAGTGCAGAACATCGACCTGCAGATCGGCGTGATCGAGACCCACGGCCGCGCCGAGACCCTGGCCCTGACAGAGGGCCTTGAACAACTGCCGCTCAAGCAGGTTGTCGACAAAAACCGTACGCTGACCGAATTCGACCTGGACGCCGCCCTCGCGCGCAAACCGGGCTTGATCCTGATTGACGAACTGGCTCACTCCAATGTCGTCGGCTCCCGTCATCCAAAGCGCTGGCAAGACGTTGAGGAGCTGCTCAGCGCCGGTATCGATGTCTGGTCGACGATGAATGTTCAGCACCTGGAGAGTCTGAACGACGTAGTCGGCGGCATCACCGGGATTCGGGTCTGGGAGACC
>NZ_JAMFRV010000031.1 GCF_026224925.1 Pseudomonas sp.
AATGGTTCGAAATCCTGCCGGGCCATCGAGGTAGGCCTTAATCGCGGTCTGTTTAAATGAGGCTGTATACCTGTTCATGCAAAACACCCAAAAAGTCAGATGGGTGTCCAACTTTTTGGGTGCAGTTCATTTTGGTACACGCCTACGAATAAGCCTCCACCACCCACTTCACTTTTTCCAGCGCCTCTCGCAGTACGCTTATTTCCACGGAGCCGAGCGCCAAGCGGATCGCGTGCGGCACGTGGGCAGAGGTAGCGAACGGCTCCGCAGTTGAAACCGATACTTTTTCACGCAGCAATGCCATGGCGATTTGGTCGGCCCTGGCATCTTCAGCCAAGGGCAGCCAAAGAAAATACGAAGACGGATGGCTGACGCAACGAAGCCCTGCCAACACCTCAACAGCCACGGCTTGTCTGGCCTGCGCATCTCCGCGCTTTTCAGCCTCCAATTGCATAACGGTACCGTCGTCGAGCCACGCGCTTGCAATGGCTGTCATAACGCCCGGAGTATTCCAGGTGGTGGCTCTGACGGTTCGCTCCAACGCGGCTACTTTGTCGGCCGGGGCGACGACGAAACCGACACGCAATCCGGTGGCCACGCTCTTCGATAGCCCGGACACGTAAACCGTCCTTTCGGGTGCCAGTGCAGCTAACGGTGGCGGCGGGTCTTCGGCGAGGAAGGCATAAGCGGCGTCCTCAATGATCAGCAGCCCATGTTTGCGCGCGATGCTCACCAACTGCTCGCGTTGATCGGCACTCATCACCCATCCCAGCGGATTGTGCAAGGTTGGCATCGAGTACACCGCCCGCACACGTCGACTACGACACAAGCTTTCCAGCGCCTGTAGATCAGGTCCGTGATCGAACACAGGAATTGGCAGCACTTCAAGGTGCAGTGACTCGGCCAGCACCTTAAACCCCGAATAGGTCAACGCATCCGCTGCAATCACATCACCGGGTTTCAACAGCGCCATCATCGTGACGGCCAAGCCATGTTGAGCACCGCTGACCATCAACACCTGCTCAGCATCAACGGTCAGCCCACGGGCGCGCAGATGGCGCGCCACAGACGCACGTTCATGCAAACGCCCCGCGTGGGGTTGGTAGCGTAACAAGGGCTCAAGATCGCCGCCCAATGCGAGTTGGCGAAGCGCCGTGCGCAGCAGTTCTGCCTGCCCTGGAAGTGACGGGTAGTTGAAGTTGAGATCGATCATGCCAGCAGCGACGCTTTGCTGATCGATGCCTTGACCAGGCGACAGTGAAGTCTCCCTGACGAACGTGCCGCGCCCGGTCTCGCCACTGACAAGACCCATGTCTTCCAGCTCTGCGTAAACCCGCGTTGCCGTCACCAAGGCCAGCCCTTCGGTAGCCGCTAATTGACGGTGTGTCGGCAAGCGCGTGCCGGGCGAAAGCCGCCCTGAGCGGATGTCAGCCGCAAAAGAATCCACCAGTGACTTGTAGCGTGATCGAGGCATACCGAGGCGTATCCATGACAATTTTTTGATTGTATTGTTTTTCGATCATACGATGGATATACCGCAAATAACATCGAGCGTGTCCCACGATGGAACGTACATCGCACCCGCAACACCAAATGACGGAAAAAGTAGCAAGCGGATGGCTCAATGGGTTCATCGGTGTCCTCATCTTCAGTGGCTCGCTGCCAGCCACGCGGGTGGCCGTCCTGGAATTTGATCCGGTGTTCCTGACGATTGCCCGCGCAACGATTGCCGGGGTTTTAGCGCTTTGCGTACTGGTGCTATTTAAAGAGAAACGACCCGCCAAGCATCAGCTTTTACCCTTAGTGATCGTAGCAATGGGCGTTGTCGTAGGGTTTCCGCTGTTAACTGCGCTGGCACTGCAGTACGTGACGTCGGCGCATTCCATCGTCTTCGTTGGCATGTTGCCACTCGCCACCGCTGCGTTCGCGGTGCTGCGCGGCGGCGAGCGTCCGCGGCCGGTATTCTGGTTGTTCTCGGTATTGGGAAGCGCGCTGGTAGTAGGGTTTGCCGTCTCCCAAGGGCTGACCGCTTCGCCAGCGGGCGACATTCTCATGCTGCTGGCAATCCTCGCGTGCGGACTGGGTTATGCAGAAGGGGCGAAGCTGTCGAGGACACTCGGCGGCTGGCAGGTGATCTCTTGGGCGCTGGTGATTTCGCTGCCGGTAATGGCTCCGCTGGCGTTGTACATCGCACCGCCCTCGTTCTCAGGCATAACCCCATCCGCGTGGTTCAGTCTGGCGTATGTATCAATTTTCAGCATGCTGATCGGTTTTGTATTTTGGTACCGCGGCCTCGCCCAAGGAGGCATCGCCGCAGTCGGCCAGCTTCAATTGCTACAGCCGTTCTTTGGATTAGCACTGGCCGCGACGCTACTGCATGAGCACGTGAGTATCGCCATGCTCGGAGTGACCATCGCAGTCATACTTTGCGTTGTTGGAGCAAAAAAATTCTCAAAGTAGATGTTCAGGCAATGTACAAAACGCAGGATGCGCCACTTCGGTGTAATGCGTGAGGTGTACCAACGCATTGCCGTCTTCGCCGAACAAATGGCAGCCGGCGCCGGTCACGCCGATTGCCAGGTTTTGCCCACCTTTGACCTGCGAATTCCCGGCCCCTTTGACCATGATGTGATGACCGTCGGCGGTCTGTGCGTGGCTGAAGGTTTCTCCACCCAAGTGTTCAACCACCAGGGTTTTCGCCAGAATTCGCGCTTCGCCGTGGCCCAGTTCAGACAGGTGTTCCGGGCGCACGCCCAATGTCAGCGACGCACCGATGGCGACGCCCTCAGCCTGAACCGGGACCAGTAACCGTTCGCCGCCCGGCAGGCTGACGCTTACCCCTTCCGCACCCACCGCCACGACGGTGACCGGCACAAAGCTCATTTGCGGCGAGCCGATAAAGCCCGCCACGAAGCGGTTGCGCGGGTGGTGATACAGCTCCAGCGGCGAACCCACTTGCTCGATGCGGCCCTTGTTCAACACCACGATCTTGTCGGCCAAGGTCATGGCCTCAACCTGATCGTGGGTCACGTAGATCATCGTGGCTTGTAGGTCGTTGTGCAGTTTGGCAATCTCGATGCGCATCTGCACCCGCAACGACGCGTCGAGGTTCGAGAGTGGCTCGTCAAACAAAAAGACTTCTGGCTCATGAACAATCGCGCGACCGATGGCGACGCGCTGACGTTGTCCGCCAGACAGGGCTTTAGGTTTTCGGTCGAGCAAGGCGTCCAACTGAAGGATGCGCGCGGCATTGCGCACCTTGGCCTCGATCTCGGCCTTGGGCAGCTTCTGCATTTTCAAGCCGAAGGCGATGTTGTCATAGACCGACATGTGCGGGTACAGCGCGTAAGACTGGAAAACCATTGCCACTCCGCGATCTGCTGGCTCCAGATACGTGACATCGCGGCTACCGATGCGAATTTGCCCTTGGGTGATGCTTTCCAGCCCGGCAATCGAGCGAAGCAAAGTGGACTTGCCGCAACCCGACGGCCCGACGAACACTACGAACTCGCGGCTCTCGATTTCCAGGTTGATGTCATGCAGGACTTTGATGTCGCCATACGCCTTTTCGACGCCACTCAATCTGAGCTCAGTCAAAATCGTGTCCCCTTGATTATTGTTGTGAGTTCCGGCGCTCCGGGGTGCTCGGAACATGTCTACAAACTGTGGCTACAAACTGTGGGTACGAGTAAAGCAAAGCAGTAAATTCGATTCTTGACAGCTAGAGTTTTCCTTCTACGATCATTTGTAATTCAACAATTACAAATGTCAAGGCGGAGACCACATGCGGGCTGCCTACATCCACGGCGCCATGACCGAATTCATCTCGGTGTTGCCCAAAGACGGTGATCTTCCCCAATCCCTAAAGCGAACCCCTGAAAGCAGGCGCGCAAGTGCGCGTCGAAAAGACGTACTCCTCACCAACTACAACAAATGAGGTCACGTAATGAAAAAGCTTGTATGGAATGCCCTTGCGCTCTCGGTCGCCCTCGCCTCTGGGGGCGCGCACGCCTGGACCCTGGAAGAAGCCGCCGCGCCTTACAAAGGCACCACGATCAAGGCCATTTTCCTCGACCGTCCCGGTTACGCCGCCGCCATCAAACTGCTGCCAGATTTCGAGAAGAGGACTGGAATCAAACTCAGCTACGAAACCGTTCCCTATGAAAATAGCCGTGAACGCCAAGTGCTGGATTTCACCGCGGGCAACGAAAACGATGTGGTGCTGACCGACGTAGTATGGATCGGCGAGTTCGCGGGTAACGGCTGGCTGGAACCGGTCAAGACCTTCACCGATGACAAGAAACTGGCTGACCCGGACCTGAAGCTTGACGGGTTCTTCCCGATCCTTTTGGAGTCGTTCGGCACGTGGGACAAGAAAGTCTATGGGCTGCCGTTCGATAACTACTCGGGCCTGCTGTATTACAACAAATGCATGCTCAAGGACGCCGGTTTCGACAAGCCACCAGCGACCTGGGATGAACTGCTCAAGGTTTACGCACCTAAACTGACCGGCAACGGCAAATACGCCTACGCGCTGCAATCCCGGCGCGGCGAGACCCAGTCGGCAGACAGTTTCATGCGCATGCTCTGGCCGTTTGGCGGATCGCTGCTGGACGCAAAGTTCAAATCCAACCTCAACTCGAAAGAATCCCAGACCGGTTTGCAGTTCCGCCAGGACCTGATGAAATTCATGCCGCCAGGCATCGTCGATTATGACCACAACGAAGCGGTCAACGCCCTGGCCCAAGGCAATGTCGCGATGATCACCGAATGGTCGGCGTTCTACAGCACCTTGGCCGACCCGACTAAATCGAAGATCACCGATTGCCTGGCCGTGGCGACCGAACCTAAAGGTCCAGCGGGGCTGAAACCAGCATTGGGTGGGTTCTCGCTGGGGGTTAACGCCAACGCCCCGGATGACAAAAAAGCCGCTGCCTGGTTGTTCATTCAGTGGGTCACCTCCGAAGCCATGGCCAAGCCGTACCTCGAAGCTGGCGGTGTCAGCGGTCGCAGTGCGGTCTACAAAGACCCGGACATCCAGAAGCGCTACCCATTCGTGCAGCCGATGGTCACCTCATGGGAAGGCGGCGTCCCGGACTTCCGCCCACGCTTCGCCGAATGGCCTGAGATTTCGGAAATTGTCGGTGAGAACGGCACGGCGATGATGCTGGGCAAGGTCAGTGTGGCGGATGGGGCCAAGACCATTGGTACGCGGGTTGAAGAGATTCTAGGCAAGGCCGGCTACTACGACGGTAAAAAACCACTGTTGAAATAACCGCTCGGGTGCCGCGCAGCGCTTAACAACCTGAGGTTGCGCGGCGCCCTCTTCCTGACTTGCTAAACCCGCGCCAGGAGTGTCTTGCCCATGTCCAGCGATAAAAAGCCGGCGGTCTTTCCAACCCTGTGGAACAACACGCGAGCGGCCTTGGCCTTCCTCGCGCCGGCCACGGTGGCCCTGGCGTTGATTGGGATATTCCCGACGGTGTTCGCCTTGGTCAATTCGTTCCGCCAATACAACCTGTCGCGCCCTCGCGACCCGACGCCGTTCATTGGTTTCGATAACTACGTCAGCGTGTTCAATGACCCGTCGTTCTGGGCCTCATTGGGTCGCACCTTCGTCTTTCTGCTCACCGTGGTGCCGATTCAACTGGTACTGGGTTTGATCATCGCGTTGTTGCTGCACAAGCCCGGATTGTCTGGCTTTAAGCTGCTGGCGCGCATGAGTTTGGTCATTCCGCTGGCCACCGCGCCGGCCGTGGTGGGCCTGATCGGCCGACTGATTTTCAACCGCGACTTCGGCGTCGCCAATGCCCTGTTGGCCATGGTTCATGCGGGGCCGGTGGAGTGGCTGGGCGACACCACCAATGCGTTTATTGCCGTGGCACTGATGGACGTCTGGCAATGGACGCCGTTTTGCGCGCTGGTGCTGCTGGCCGGTCTAACCATGGTCCCAACGGAAATAGAAGAAGCCGCGCGCCTGGAAACACGCAGCCGCTGGCAAATCATCCGCCACGTGCAGCTGCCGTTTCTGCTGCCCAGCGTCACGGTGATATTGATTCTGCGCACCGCCGACATCCTGAAGATGTTCGACACCGTATTCACCATGACCCGCGGTGGGCCGGGCGCTGCCACTGAGTTGGTCAGCGTCTACATCCAGCGCATCGGCTTTCGCGTGTTTGACCAGGGCGTGGCATCGGCCCAAGCGATTTTGCTGCTGATCCTGACCATCGTGCTGGCGCGCCTGTACATCAAATTCGTTTACCAGGAGATCTGATATGGCCACCGTGAGTGCCGATACCGTCGTCGCCAAACAGGTCATTGCCAAGCCGCGCCGGAGGGTCAATGGCTGGCACCTGGTCGGGCTATTGGCGATCTTTCTGTTCGCCGTCTTTCCGTTCTACTGGATGGTAGCGACCAGCATGAAAACCCAGGCCGAAGCGTTGACCTCGCCGCCGATCTGGCTGTTTACCCCGCGCTTGGATAACTACGTTCAGGTGTTGTTTCATCGAGATGTGCTGTCCAGCCTGGCCAATTCACTGATCGTTGCCGCCTGCACCACCGCATTGGCCGTGGGGCTTGGCACGCCCGCGGCCTATGCGTTGGCGCGGTTTGAGTTCAAGGGTAAGGAAGACCTGTGGTTCTGGTTCATCACCAACCGCATGCTCAGTCCGATTGTGGTTGCCCTGCCTATTTTCCTCATGGCGCGCACCTTGGGACTGATCGATACCCGTCTGGTGCTGATTCTGGTGTATTTGACCTTCAACCTGCCGATCGTGGTGTGGATTTGCACCGACCAGTTTCGCGGCGTACCCAAGGACCTCGATGAAGCGGCACGGCTCTCGGGCGCTTCACGCTTCACCATCTTTTGGCGGATTGCCCTTCCGTTGGCGATGCCAGGGGTTGCGGTGTCGGCCATCTTCTCTTTTATCTTTTCCTGGAACGAGCTGCTGTATGCCTTGGTACTGACCCGCAACGTCGCACGTACGGCACCGGTGACCGCCACCAGTTTCATGAGCGGTTACGACCTGCCTTGGGGAGAGATCATGGCCACCGGTACGTTGATTGTGTTCCCGGTGATCATTTTTGCGTTGATGGTTTCCAAACATCTGGTACAAGGTCTGACCATGGGCGCTGTGAAGTAGGCGTCGGGCAACTCGATGAATGCGAAGGGAAAAGGCCGTGCAAGAACCCCATCCGGACTTTGATTTAGACGCCGAACGAATCAATGCCGAACACCAGCTGACCATCCGTATCGCCTGGTATTACTACGTCAACAACATGACCCAGCAGCAGATCGCTGACCGATTCGGCCTGACCCGGGTGCGGGTCAACAAGGTGTTGGCGAACAGCCGTGAGACCGGCGTGGTGCAAATCCGCATCAACTCTAAACTGGCCTCCTGCATCGAGCTGGAGCATGGCCTGCAAGAGCTGTTTGGCCTCAGCCGGGTGACGGTGGTGCCAGCCCCGGAAGACCCAAAGATGATTTTCCGAGTGCTGGGCGTCGCGGTGGCGCCGACCATCCATGATCAGCTGTTTGATGGCTGCACGGTTGCTGTGGGTTGGGGCCGGACCCTGCGCCAAGCCGTTCTTGAAACTCAAAGCCGCGTGTTGCAGGGCATGACTGTGGTTTCGTTGCTGGGCGGCCTGCATTACGGTTCGGCAAACAACACGGTGGAAATCGCCTCCAGTTTTGCCGGTCTGTTCGGTGGCTCTCATTATTACCTGGCCGCGCCTGTCTACGCGCCGTCGGCCCAGTACCGGGACATGATCCTCGCCGAAGCGTCGGTGCAAGACGTCCTCGGCAAGGCGAAAAATGCCGATCTGGCATTGGTCACGGTGGGTGATTTGACCGAGCGCTCGCTGATGTTTGAACTGGGCATGGTCAGCGCCGAGGACGCACGTACCTTGAAAGCCACTGGCGCGGTGGGCGACTTACTGGGGCGCTGGCTCGACCGTGACGGTGTAGAGGTCAATCATCCGTTGAATAGACGGGCCATTTCCCTTGAGCTGGAAGACCTTAAGCGCATCAAAAAAGTGGTATTGGTCTCTGGCGGTCCGTACAAGGCCGACATCATCCGCGCCGTGCTGCTGCGCAATTTTGTCCATGAACTGGTGATCGACGAGACGACTGCCCAACAACTGCTTGACCAAGGTATCTAAAGTTCACATTGCATCCTACAGGTGGGTCATCTAGCGCCGATTCAGCTTTGCCAGCCTTGGGTACAAATCCCGCAGGCGCGGATACAGGTCGGCGTACAGTTCAAACAGTTCACGGTGAAATTCACGCTGTGCCGGGGCCGGCAGCAAGGTCTCACCGCCTTGAGTCATGGAGTACGCGGCGCTGGCAAAATCTGCATACAAACCAGCACCCACTGCCGCCGCAATACCTGCTCCCAGGCTCGACGCTTCCTGAGTGATCGCCCGCACCACCGGGCGATCCGTGATGTCGGCAATGATCTGGCACCAAAGCTTACTCGACGCGCCGCCACCGATGGCGACAAAGACGTTTACAGGCTCACCCGTGGCCTCGACCAGCCGC